>JBMLMS010000344.1:0-7525 GCA_049243925.1 Pirellulales bacterium | reverse complement strand
CGCAGACGCAGGGAGTCGTTGAGGACTATCGGCGTCTGAGCAAAACCCACGAGTCATGTACTCTCAACACGACCGGAGTCGAGCATGCCTACCGCCGGCTCCGAGTGCGGGTAGTTGGCACCTGCTCTACACCAGCGACTTCGCAGCGGCGGCGACGGCGTCGGCGGTGATGCCGAAGTGCTTGTAGAGCGCCGGGGCCGGGCCCGAGGCGCCGAACGACGTCATGCCCACGAACTTCCCTCGCAGGCCGATCCACTTTTCCCACCCGAAGCCGCAGGCCGCTTCGCAGGCCACGCGGGCCGTGATCGCGGCCGGGAGCACGCTCTCCTGGTAGGCGGCATCTTGCTCGGCGAAGAGATCCCAGCTCGGCATGCTCACCACGCGGGCATGCACGCCAGCCTCGGCGAGCTGCGTTGCCGCATCGAGGCACAGCTGCACCTCGCTGCCGGTGCCGATCAGGATGCAGGTGGGTTTGCCATTTGGGGCGTCCTTCAAGATGTAGGCGCCCTTGGCGGTGCCGCTCGCGGCGCCGAGGGTCGTGCGATCGAGCGTGGGCAGGTTTTGCCGGGAAAGCACGATCACGGCCGGGCGGTCGGGCCGCCGCATCACGGCGCGATACGTTTCGGCCACTTCGTTGGCGTCGCCGGGGCGAAACACCGAGAGACCAGGCACCGCGCGGGCGCTCGCGAGCTGCTCGATCGGTTGGTGGGTGGGGCCGTCTTCGCCGAGGCCGATCGAGTCGTGCGTAAGCACGTAGATCACGCCGAGGTTGCCGAGAGCCGAGAGCCTGAGCGCCGGCTTCAGATAGTCGAAGAACACGAAGAAGGTGGCGCAGTAGGGCCGTAGGCCGGAGAGGGCGAGCCCGTTGCAGGCCGATGCCATGCCGTGTTCGCGGATGCCGAAGTGGAAGTTGCGGCCGCCGTAGGAGCCCGGGCCGAAGCTCTTCTCGGCCTGGATGAGCGTCATCGTGGAGGGGGCGAGGTCGGCCGAGCCGCCGAGCAGCCACGGCACGGCCGCGCTCAACGCCTGCAACACCTTGCCCGACGAGACGCGGCTCGCGAGCCCCTTCGCGTCGGCCGGGAACGTGGGGATCGCGGCTTCCCAGCCGGATGGCAGCCGGCCGTCGAGGAAGTCGTGGAGCTCACGGGCGAGCGGCGCCTGTGCCTTCGCGTAGTCGGCCACGGTCTTCTGCCAGGCCTCGTGCGCCTGCTTGCCGCGGGAGCCGAACGTCTTCGCGAAGTGCTCGGGCACCTCTGGCGGCACGAGAAACGAGGCATCGGCCGGCCAGCCGTAGGCCTGCTTCGCGCCCTTGATCTCGTCGGGGCCCAGCGGCGCACCGTGCGCTTCGTGCGAGCCCGCCTTCTTCGGAGCGCCGTAGCCGATCACGCTCTTGACGATCACGAGCGTGGGCTTCTTCTGCTCGGCCTTGAACGCCTGCAGCGCCTTCCGCAGGGCTGCCGCATCGTTGGCGTCGGCCACGTGCTCCACCCGCCAGCCGAGACCCTCGAAGCGTTGGCCCACGTTTTCGGTAAAGGCGAGGTGAGTCTCCCCCTCGATCGTGATCGAGTTGTCGTCGTACACCCAGCACAGGTTCGAAAGCCCGAGGTGGCCGGCGATCGAGGCGGCCTCGGCGGCCACGCCCTCCATGAGGTCGCCGTCGCTGCAGAGCACGTAGGTGTCGTAGTCGAAGACCTCGTGGCCGGGGCGGTTGTAGTGGGCGGCGAGCCACTTCGCCGCCATCGCCATGCCCACGGAGTTGCCGCAGCCCTGGCCGAGTGGGCCGGTCGTCGTCTCGATACCGGAGGTCATGTGGTGCTCGGGGTGGCCGGCACACACGCTGTCGAGCTGGCGAAACTTCTTGATCTCGTCGAGCGACACGGCGGGCACGTCGCGGGTGGCATCGGCCGATCCGCCGCGGCGGATGCCGGCCAGGTGGATCAATGAATAGAGGAGCATCGACGCATGACCGCACGAGAGCACGAAGCGGTCGCGGTTGGGCCAGGCGGGGTTGGCCGGGTCGTAGCGGAGAAACTCCTTCCAGATCGTGAACGCCACGGGCGCGAGTGCCATCGGCGTGCCGGGGTGGCCGCTCTTGGCGGCTTCAACCGCGTCCATCGAGAGCGTGCGGATCGTGTCGATCGCGAGGCGATCGAGGTCGGTGGCGTGGGCGGCGCGCGCGGGTGCGGCAGACGAAGCGGACATGCAGATCTCTCCTGATAAACTCGGTGTCTTGTGGTCGCGAAGTCTACGGGCCGTGGAGAACGTGCGTCAATTCACGGCTCGCGCGGCGGACGGGTTGCTGAGGTCAGACCGTGCTGAGGAAGCCCGAGGCGCAAGCCGAAGGGAATCCGCGCTGCAATCGTGCGCGGCCGGGGCATCCACTCGGCTCACGCCTCGGGCTTTCTGAGGCGTGACGTTTCGGAGGAAGCCCGAGGCGTGAGCCGAAGGGAATTCGCGCTGCAATCGTGCGCGGCCGGGGCATCCACTCGGCTTACGCCTCGGGCTTTCTGACGGTCGGCGCGCCTTGGCACGCTTTCACGTAGGTGACGGTGGCATCGAGGTCCCGCTCGTCGAGCACGTGCCTGCGGCTGCCCCCTTCGGTCCACCACCGCTTCCTGAATGGTACACCACGGCCGGCGGCATTGAGTGCCCGCGTGCACCACGACTTGAGCTGCTGCATCACGTCGTCGGGCGACCGCTCCGGCGCGCTGACGACGACATGCACGTGCTCTTGCCGACACTGCACGGCGTGGAGCAACCAGCCGCGATTGTCGCAATGCCGCCGGATGGCCGCCTCGATTGCCGTTCGTTGGTCGACCGTGAATGTCACCGGACGTTCAGCAAGCCGCCGCGCCGCTGCGGCCTGCACGGCCCCATCGGCCCCGCGAAACTGCCCGTGGTGATCGACCCATCCGCGTGGGTCGCCAGGCAGCCACGAGCCGTAGGCGGTCCACGTGAGAAAGAAGGCGATCGGGCCGGATTGAGGGATCGAGCCGGCGGCGGGCATGCGGGCATCCTCTCGGCAGGGGCATCCACTCGGCTCACGCCTCGGGCTTTCTAGCGGCAATACTGTACAGAAAGTCAGTGTTCCGTCAAGGTCGGGCCATGTGGCGGCGGTAGGCGTCGTCGAGGTCGGCGTAGCTCGTGCCGCAGAGGCGGGCGAGCGTGTCGGGGGAGACGGAGCCTGTGTAGATGCGCACGAGATACTCGACGAAAGCCTCGCGGTATTTCGCCTGCTCGCCGTTCATGAAGAAGTCGGCAAGGCCAGCGATTTGGCTGTAGATTGCCGGCAGCCGGTCGTCGGCCTGGAGCTCCGCACGGCCGAGCCCGCACAGCTCCTCCAGAGGAACGTAAAACCCGTCGTCGATGAGCCGCTCCCGGGCGGCAGGCGCACGGCCGGCGTCGCCGCCGCCGAGCGTCCAGCCATACTCCGTGGGCGTGAGGCTCTCGATGTAGCAGGCGGCTGCCTCCACGGCCCAGAAGCCGCAGCGTTCGCCCACGAGCGGGCTCGTCTTCCGCATCTCGGCGAAGAGTTGATGCACGGCTTCGTGGTGGATCGTGGACACGCCCGGCTCATCGTCGCCCGCGCCGATCGGAAAGAAATAGGCCGTGTGGGTCGGCGTCCAGTAGAGGCCGAGCGTGCGGGCGATCGTGGGCTCGAGCTTCGTGAGCTCGGCGACATAGGCTGCGCGATCGGCGAACAGCGTCGCGGCAAAGGGGCCGTGGCTCAGCGGCCGGGAGCGGCCCTCGACCGCTCGTTCGAGGTCGGTGGGCTCCGCCATGAAGGCGCCGAATGCCTGCCGCCACACGCGGTGCGTGAGTTCCAGCTCGCGGGCCAGGGTCGTGGCCGCATCGGGGCCGGCCTGCGACGAGATCTTCCAGTGATCGGAGAGCCAGGCCAGGGGCCGGCCGGGCCGTGGTTCGGTCGGCCGGGCAGCCTGTGATTTTGTGATCCAGCCGCGGACCGGATCAGCGACGTCGCCTGCGTCGAGCCGCCGGGCCGTTTCGGGCCAGAGCCAACGGCCGTCGTGCTTCACCCAGCCGCCCGCCCTGCGGGCCCGCTCATGTTCGGGATCGTCGCGGAGCGCTTCGTGAAGGAGTGCGATCGCGGCGCAACTCCGCTGGGCGAGCGCCGGCGCCGGGATGCCCGCGGCCCGCTCCGTTCGCGTCGGGATCTTCGCGTGTGCTCGGGCCGCTTCGAGGGCGAGCGCGAAGAGGCCGGCCGCCCGGGTGCGGCGGGCCGCCACCACGTCGGCCCAGATGGCCTCTTCGTCGGGTGTGTCGACGAACGCGGGTGTTTCGAGCGCGTCGGGAATCGCGAGCACCCGCTGCCGGCCCGGGGCGTCGGGCACGCGCCACCCGCGCACGAAGAGCGCGAGCTCGGCATGGCCGCCACGCTCCGCCCGCCGGGCGAGATCGGCCGCCGACGCCTCCCAGGCCTCGTCGAGCTTCTCACGCGGGATCGGCTCGGAGGCTGTGGACTCTCGTCCAGCCAAGCAGGCCACGATCGCGATCATCGCAGCCCGGCGGCCCGCGGCCACCGACCCTGCCCGCTGCACCGCAGTGCGGCACCAGCCGACGAGCAGATTCCCGAGCGCGGTCACGCCGTAGACCGGATCGACGAGCACGTCCCACGCATTGTCCGATTCGAGCAGCCCGAGCCTCCAGGCTCCGCCGGCAGCGACGAGCGCGAGTCCGAATCGATTACCAGCGAACACGAGCACGGCCCCCGCCACGGCAGCGGCCGCCGCGACACCCGGCTCACTCCAGCCGAGTGCGTAGGGATCGAAGCGGCCCAGCCCCAGGGCTGCGGGATAGAGCAGCAGCGCCGCGCCGGCTCCCCACCACACGGCCGCCCGCCGTGCGGCCGCATCGAACCACGGCCGGGCGAGAAAGGGCACGGCCACGAGGTCGACGAGCACGATCAGAAAGGGGATCGAAAACGTCTGCCCGAGCCCGTGGAGCCAGCGACCGAGCGGCATGCCGGCCACCGGCACGAGCACGGCGCAGCCGAGCGCGAGCGGCAGCCAGCGCGGAACGTTCCACGGCACGGCGAGCGCCACGGCCCGCACGAGCGCTGCAATCGCCACGCCCCACGCCACGACCGGATACCACCAGGCAGGATCATTCATGCCACGGGCTCCCGGCCCTGCGCCCGCAGCCAGGCTTCGTTCATCACGACATGCCGCACCCGCCGCATCTTCCACGTGTAGACCAGATGGACTCGGCCGCGGCGGTCTTGCGACATATATGGATACGCGAACAACGCGCCCGGCTCGTCGTCGAGCGTGCCCAGGCGGTGCCAGGCGTCGGCGGCCGGGTCGAACTGCACGAGGTCGAGCGTGGCGCGGCCCTGGCGGGCGAGGTTGCAGGCCACGAGCACCGTGCCGTCGGAGAGCCGCACCGCTGCCACGCTCGCGTCGGGGTTTGGCAGCGGGGTCGGGGCAGGCGGCGACCAGGTGCGGCCTGTGTCGAGCGATCGCTGCACCACGAGCCTGCGGGCCGGCGAGTGGTCGCGGAGGAAGGCGATGCACCGCTGGCCGTCGAGAGGCACGACGGCCGGCTGAAGTAGCGATCGCCCACCGGCGAGCCGGGTCTTCCGCACGCGCAGTGCGTTGCTCTCTGGCCGCAGCCAGAGCAGTTCGGGAAACTTGCCCACGCACTCGTGGTAGACAGGCAGCAGGATTTCACCCGAATCGAGCCGCACCGGGGCCGCACGCACGAGCTCGCTGACGTTGAAGAACGGGCTCGTGGCCAGCCGGCGGCTCGTCGTCCAGGTAGCCCCGCCATCGGTTGACGAACATGCATTGAGCGAACTGCCCGACCATCCTCCGATCGCGATCGTCACATAGACGAGCCACAGCCGGCCTGTCTCGTCGGTGAACACCACGGCGTTGCCGATCTTGTCGATGAACCGATCGAGCTGGGCTGTTGCCGAGGGTCGATCGATGACGACCCGCGGCGTCGCCCACGCGATCGGCTCGGCCGGGTCGCCGGCGATCGCAGGCGCAGTCGCCAGCCACACGCCCACATCGCGTGCGGTCTCGTAGGAGCCCGCATACCAGGCACACGCGAGCCCGCCGTCGGGCAACTCGCAGAGGCTGGGGCAGTGCACGTAGGGAACGGGTGGATCGTGGTCGATGAAGGTGCTCGCGAAGCACGGCGGCTCGTCGGCCGCCGGCACCGCCGCCAGTTGAAACCGCGCGCCGTGAAGGGGCACGGCGCCCTCACCGCGCGGCCAGGCCCACACCGCGGCCACACCGGCCGAAAGCACGCTCCGCCGCGTGAGATCGTCCATGATCCGTCTTGCCCCTTCGGCACACCAGGGCCGGGGCCCGTGTGGGCGGTGTCGCTCAGGCTTCCTCGGCGAACGCCGAATCGAACTGCCGGTTGCTCGGTGTGAAGTCGAGGTTCTGCACGAACTCGCACGCCTCGGCCGCACCATGCTCGCGGTCCATGCCGCAGTCTTCCCACTCCACCGAGAGCGGCCCTTCGTAGCCCACCTGGTTGAGCGCCCGGATGATCTCCTCGAAATCGACGCCGCCCCGGCCTGGCGAGCGGAAGTCCCAGCCGCGGCGCGGGTCGCCGAAGTTGAGATGGCTACCGAGGATCCCGCTGCGGCCATTGAGCGTGACCACCGCGTCCTTGATATGGACGTGGTAGATCCGGTCGTGGAACGTGCGGATGAACTCCACCGAATCGACCCCCTGCCAGTGCAGGTGGCTGGGGTCGAAGTTGAAGCCGAACTCCTCGCGGCGACCGAGGGCGTCGAGCGCCCGCTGGGCGGTGACCGTGTCAAACGCGATCTCGGTGGGATGCACCTCGAGCGCGAACCGTACGCCACACTCTGCGAACACGTCGAGAATCGGGTTCCAGCGGTCGGCGAACTCCTGGAAGCCGGCGGCGAGCATCGACTCAGGCACCGGCGGAAATGAATAGAGCAGATGCCAGATCGACGACCCGGTGAAACCGTTCACCACCGACACGCCGAGTTTCTGGGCGGCGCGGGCCGTGTTTTTCATCTCTTCCGCGGCCCGCTTGTTGACCCCGTCGGGCTTGCCGTCACCCCACACATGCGGCGGCAGGATCGTCTTGTGCCGCTCGTCGATCCGATCGCACACGGCCTGGCCGACGAGGTGATTCGAGATCGCGTACACCGACAGATCGTGCCGCTCGAGCGCATCGCGCTTCGCCGCACAGTAGCCGCTCTCCTGGAGCGCCTTCGTGACGTCGAAGTGGTCGCCCCAGCACGCGAGCTCGAGCCCCTGATAGCCGAACTCCCGCGCCTTGCGGGCGAGATCCTCGAGCGGCAGATCGGCCCACTGGCCGGTGAACAGCGTGACTGGACGGGGCATGAGGGCTCCTTGAGCGTGAAGATGCGTGGCCGTTATGGCGAAAGTGCGGATTGTGACAGATGGCGTGCCATGGCTTCAACTCGCGCGCCGGCTCGTGACTGCCCGGCGCCTCCCGGTCTGGAAGCCCGAGGCGTGAGCCGAAGGGAATACGCGTCGTGTTTCGCCACCGG
>JBMLMS010000343.1:0-1019 GCA_049243925.1 Pirellulales bacterium | reverse complement strand
CCGAAGCATCCTCTCGGCTTACGCCTCGGGCTTCCTAAGACCGGGAGGCTTCGGGGGAGTCGACGAACGCTTTCCGAACGAGGGCCGCCGCGGCCTGAGTGAGAATCTGAAAGACCGCGCAGCGGCGACTTTTGCCGCTCCCTCGAAGCCGGATTGGGCGAGTTCGGGCATGACAGGCTGAAGCCTGTCCTACAGCTCAGCGACGACTTGATCGAAGATCCGCTCGAAGGTCGTGCGGATCCGGGCGGTGAGCGTCTGCACGTCGGCTGCGAGGGCTTCGTGGCCGGCGGCATTGAGCAGGTGGGCGAGGGCCCGCAGTTCGGTAGGATCGTCGGGGAAGTCGTGCCGGCCCCGGGCGTCGAGGAGCCGCAGCCGGCCTTCGATCGAGCGCAGCATCCGCGAGGCGCCGGTGAGAAAGGCGTGGTCTTCGGCGTCGAGATGCCCCGCGGCGTGCAGGGCGTCGAGGGCCGTGAGCGTTTCGGCGACCCGCAGCGTCGGATTCGCGCCGCCGTGCACGAGCTGCAGCATCTGGGCGATGAATTCGATGTCGACCACGCCGCCGGGGCCGCGCTTGAGGTTCGTCGGCGCCGCGCCCTCTTGCATGCGCAGCCGCATCGCGCGGATCTCGGCAACCTCGGTGGCCGTCCACTGCCGCTCGTAGGCGGCGCGGTGCACGATCTGCATCGCTGCGGCCGCGGCCGGGCGGCTGCCCACCATCACGCGGGCTTTCACGAGCGCCTGCCGTTCCCACACGGCCGCCGGACCGTCGGCTGCGAAATAGCGGTCGAGCGCGGCGAGCGAGAGGGCGGCGGGGCCGCTCTTCCCGCTCGGCCGAAGCCGCGAGTCGAGTTCATACAGCCGGCCCTGCGGTGTGAAGGCGTTGCAAACCTTCATGGTGCGCTGCGCGAGCTCGCTGAAGAAGTGTGCGTTCGTCGTGCTTTCGAGCGACCGGCGGCCCCGTCGCGTGGGAAACGTCATGCCCTCGTGGTCGTAGAGGAAGACGATGTCCACGTCACTCG
>JBMLMS010000342.1:0-4806 GCA_049243925.1 Pirellulales bacterium | reverse complement strand
CGATGCCGGGCCGTTCCGTGAAGCATCCCGCGAGCATGCCTACCGCCGGCTCCGAGTGCGGGCATCTATCACATGACCTACCGTCCGGCGAGACGGTACGGGGCAACCCCGAGCCGGCGCCACGCCAACGCAGTGAGCTCTACCGCGTCAGACCCGTGGGGACTGCGGCGGTGCGTTGGTCGGGGCGGGCCTGGAGGCGGAGCTGGTCGATCGTGGCCACGAGCTCGCGCATCTTGAGTTCGTCGACGCGGCCCGAGAGCACGGCGTGCACTTCACCCTGCGTATTGATGACCACGATGTTGGGGCTGCCAGGCACGATGCCGTAGGCGTGCTCGAGCCGGCCATCGAAGTCGAGCCACACGGGCACGACGGGCGAATCCTTCCTGAACTGCGCCCGGGCCACCGGCTGGAGCGCCTTGGGGATTTCCGGCAGGCTCGCGACGGCGATCACGCTCACGTCGGGCACGCGCGCGCCGGCCGGCCAGCCGGCGAGGCCCGTGACGGGCTGGCGGCCCCAGTCCGACGCCGGCGCGGTCAGGGCCGTGGGATGGAAGTGGATGTGCAGCCGGCGGCCGAGATCGAGCGCCGCCTCGCCCCCTTTTCGCTCGGCGTAGACGAGCACGACCACGTCGCCCCGCATCGTGCCGGTTTCGTGGCGGGTCTTGAACTGGTCTTCCATCGCGATGTTCACGACCCGCTGCGGCGCCTGGGCGGCGGCACATACGGCGAGCGATGGCACGAGGGCGAGTGCGGCCAGAAAAGTGCGCATGGGAACTCCGGGAAGGAAGGGGAACGGGGGAAGTACCGCGCCGCGTCGTGCCAGCACAAGGGCGGTTCCGCGGCTGCCGAGTGGCTTCAGCTGTCGGTCGCCTGCGCCTTCGGCCGGAGCAACGCCAGGATCGCCGGTAGCAACACGAGCGACGTGATCGTGCAGGTCGTGACGCCGAGCGTGAGCACGCGGCCGAGGCTCTCGAGCCCGCGGTGGCTTGCCACCATCAGCGCACCGAAGCCGAGGATCGTCGTCAGGGCGTCAACGAGCACGGAGTTGGCCGTCGAGGCACTGATCGAATAGGGGCCGGGTCTTTCGAGGAAGTCGTGCACGATATGCACCCCGTAGTCGACCGCGATGCCGAGGATCAGCGGAATGCCGATCAGGTTGGCCGGGTTGAGATCGATGCCGACGAGCCCCATCAGGCCGAGCGTCTGGGCCATGCCCACGGCCAGCGGCAGCGCCGCGAGGGCCGCATGCGTGAGGCTCCGGAAATCGAGCCACAGCACGGCGAGAATCACGACGAGCGCATAGAGTGCCGCCTGCTCGTAGCTGCGCTTCATTTCGAGCGATGCTTCGTAGGCCTGGAGCGGATTGCCGGTGGCCCGCGGATCGACGCTGCGCACGTCCTTCACGAACGTCTCGAGGGCGGCGAAGTTCCAGATGTCGCCGCGGCCGTAGATCTTGAGGAGGTGCTTGCCGCTCTGCCCGACGAATCGTTCCACGAGGCTCGGCGGCAGGTCGTCGAGCGACGGCGGCACTGGATCCGACACCGCCGAGAGCGCGTGCAGCCGGCTCAACAGCTCCCCTGCCGACCGCTGCTGGAACGTGGCGATCGCGCGGGTGCAGTCCTCGGGGCCCAGCCGGCGCAGGGCGTCGCGGGCTCGCTCGAGGTGCCAGGCGCTGCGGAGGGCGTCAGGCCGCTTTGAGGCCTCCGTCTGCGCCCAGGCGAGTGTCTCGCCGAGGGCGTCGATCCGGTCGAGGGGGATCTCCGGCGGCCGCTCGGGCAGCGTGGCCAGCCGCATCTTGATCCGCTCGATGAGCGGCCGCTTCAAATCTTCGTCGACCGGCAAGAGTGAGGCGATCTCGTCGACCCGCTCCACGCTCGGCAGCGCAGTGAGCTTCTCCTTGCGGGCGACGAGCTCCTCTCGTGAGTCGGCGATCGAGAGCGCATACCACACACTCTGATCGCATTCGGCGAGCAGCTTCTTCTCGATCTCCACGCTCTCCAGGCCATCGGGCTGCATGTTGAGCAGGTTGTGATCGTAGCCAAGGTCATGAAGGCCGGACGCCACGGCCATCGTGCCGGCCATGGCGGCCAAGGCCACGAACCGTGGATACCGGAAGATGGGGGCGAGCCAGGCGTGCACGGGCACGGGCACGGGAATCCGGCGGCCGAGCGGGCCGCGGTCGACGAGCGCTACGACCGCGGGCAGCACGAGCAGTTCGGCGATGCAGCAGAGGAGGATGCCGCCGCCGGCGATCAGGCCGAGCTCCGCCACGCCCACGAAGCTCGTGAGTGCCGCGGCGAAGAAGGCCACGGCCGTGGTGATCGCGCCGGTGAGGATGCCGGGCCCCACCGACGCGCTCGTCTCGAGGAGTGCCGCCTCGCAGTCGACCCCGCGGCGCCGCGCCTCGAGATAGCGGCCGATGTAGTAGGTGCCGTAGTCGATGCCGACGCCGATCATCGTCACGGTGAACGTGACGCTCAGAATGTTGAGGTGGCCCACGCTCGCGGTCGCCCAGGCGAAGGCCCAGGCCATGCCGATCATGAGCACGCCGTTGGCCATGAGCGCGTGCCGCACCCCGCCGAACCCGGCGATGATCACGATCACCACGGCCGCGAGCGACAAGCCGCTCGCCCACACCATCGACTGCTGGCTGGCCCGCATCTCGTCGTCTTCCATCACGGGCAGCCCGGTGAGGCCGATCGTGACATCCGGATGCCGCTCACCCACGGCCTTGATCACGCGCCGCAATTCGTCGGTGGCCGCCGACGCGCCCGCAAATCCGCCCGATGCCTTGGCCAGCCGCAGGAGCACGAACCCGAGCCGACCGTCCTTGGCGAGCAGATGCTCGCTGGAAAGATCACGGAGTGTGGAGAGCGAGTCGGGCATGCCGGGCCACGGCGACACGTAGTCGCCCGACTGCCCCGGCCGCGCCACCGCCTCGAGCCCGGCCACGAGGCTTTCGGTGTAGCGCTCGAGGGCGGCCGTGGGGTCTTCGCGGTCCTGCTTCACGCCCGGCGGCCCACCAGCCACCATCTGGCCGGCCAGTCCGCCCACCATCGACATCACCCGCAACTGCGCCCAGCCTCCGTCGAGGATCGGCTGGCTGCGTTCGATGAAGCGGTCGATCTCCGCCAGATCGGACGGCGCGAGATAGTGCAGCCCCTTGGCCCGGATCTTCGAGAGGTCGACTTCGTGGAGCACCGAGCGAAACAGCGTGCCGTCGCGGGCCACCTCGGCCGAAACCTCCTCGAGCACCCTGATGACCTCGGTGCGCGACGGGCCCTCGACCACCACGACCGCGTCGTCGTCTTCGCCGAACTCGGCGATATAGTCGATCCAGAGCTTGTTGTAGTCGCTGTCGGGATTGAGCAGATCGGTGCGGCTCACCTTGTAGCCGAGCGACCGCGCCGTATAGGCCCCGGCGGCGAGTGCCGAAACGATGGCCACGAGCACGACGAGCGAGCTTGCCTTCAGGCACACGTGCGTCCAGGCCACGAGCCCGCGGGCGAGGAGGCTCGGAGGCGCGTGCCCCGGCAGCGACTCGCCCGAAGCAGGCGAGTCTCTGGCGGTCGGCAGCTGGTCGAACTCGTCGCGAGGCCACATCGGCCACATCCTCTTCGAGCGCTGAGGGGGAGGGGCGATCGTAGGGAAACCACACAGCCGGGCCAACGCCCGGTTTCATGGTCCGAGGCAAGCGGCGCAGCCTGGGCAACCCGCTCGATCCCGACGGCCCGGCGATGCCCGGAAATGACTGGCCTGAAGGGGCCCCGCAGGCCGAAAACTCCCTCGCACCGTCACGCCCAGCCAGGCACGACGGTGGTTCGGGGGGGAACGTCATGCGGTTGCACCATGCATCGTGGATCGGGGTCTGGATCGTGTTGCTGGCGGCGAGCGCCGCTACGACACGGGCCGACGAGCGAACGCCTGCCGCGCAGCTCATCGCGGCTTGGAACGACGGTGGCTCGTCGAGCCGCGAGGCCAGGCGGCGGGCCACCGAGGCGCTCCCGCTCGACCGGATGGCCGCACCCGCGCGGCAAACCGTCGAACGGGCGCTGCGTCAGACCACGCTCTATCGCCGCCTCCCCGTGCAAACGATCACCTGCGATACGGCGCTCCTCGACTTCGCGCTTCTGCATCCCGATGCGATCGTCGACATCTGGCGGGTGCTCGGCATCAGCCGACTCTCGCTCGATCCCGCCGGTCCGCAGCAATGGCGGCTTTCCGACGGCTACGGCACCGTCGGCTCGCTGCGGCTGGTGCATCGCGAACGGCAGGGCCGCGGCGGCCTGCTCGTCTATCATGGCCGCGGCGGCTATTCGGGATCGCTCACGCCCAAGCCGCTCAGTGGCAGCTGCCTGATCGTCGCCCGCCATCATCCCGAGCCGCCCGGGGCCGACGGCCGCAGTCGGCAGACCGTCCAGATCGACGCCTTCCTCGACGTCGACGGCATGGGGCTCGAACTCGTCACGCGAACACTGCAGCCGCTCATCGTCCGGTCGGCCGCCATGAATCTCGCCGAGGTCTGCATCTTCATGGAGACGCTCTCAACGGCGGCCGAGCGCAACCCGAACGGCGTCGTGCGGCTCACGGATCGGCTCTCCCGCACCGATCCTGAGCACCGGGCCACGTTCGCCGGCATCGCCCGCGCCGCCGGCCGCAACGCGGGCCGCCCAGGCGACCCCGAAGCGGTGCAGACGGAACTCGCCGCCCGCTGGCTCTCGACCGACGAGCTCGACACGCTGCGGTAAGGACACCGGCTTCGGGCTCCCCATATCCCGTCGCCGGACGTTCGCCTCCGCCCGACCA
>JBMLMS010000341.1:0-5451 GCA_049243925.1 Pirellulales bacterium | reverse complement strand
AAACCTCTCCCCGAGGGTGAGCCGGCCCTTGCTGTCGGTGGTTTTCGTGGTCATATCGTCTGGATTCTACGCCCAAAGTGGGCAAGTGGGAAATGCCCACTGGATGGTATCGGCTTTTTGTCTGGAAAAAGCCACCTTTTTCGGGGAAGCCAACTACTCGTGCTCGCCGGCAACGTGGGCTTCGCCGTTTGGGTCGATGTCGATTTTGAGCCGCATCGGGTGGCAGCACACGGGGCAGTCTTCGACGTAGTCCTGATGCGAGCCGGCCGAGATGTCGATCGGCACGACGATCTCCTCGCCGCACGAGTCGCAGACATACGTGGCTTCCTGATGGGCCGAGCGGGCGGAGGCCCGGCGTCGCTTCAGGAGCTTCTTTCGCCGCTTCTTCTTCACGGCCTAGTCGCGGCTGCGGAGTTTGGCGAGCAGCCGCAGGATCTCCATGTAGAGCCACACGAGCGTCACCATCAGCGCGAAGGCGCCGTACCACTCGAGGTATTTGGGGGCCCCGCGTTCGGCGGCCTGTTCGATGAAGTCGAAGTCGAGCACGAGGTTCAGGGCCGCGATCACGACCACGAACAGGCTGAAGGCGATGCCGACCGGGCCGGCGGCGTGGATGTAGGGAATCGGAAAGCCGAAGAAGCCTCCGATCATGGAGATCAGGTATACGAGGCAGATGCCGCCCGTGGCCGCCACGATGCCGAGCTTGAAGTTCTCGGTCGCGCGGATGAGCCCCGACTGATAGGCGAGCAGGAGGCCGGCGAGCGTGCCAAACGTGCCTCCGACCGCCTGGATCACGATCCCGGGATACTGGGCCTCGAAGCTCGCCGACACGCCCCCGAGAAACAGCCCCTCGGCAAGGGCGTAGACCGGCGCGAGCGTCGGTGCCCACGTGTGCTTGAAACAGATGACGAGTGCCGTGATCAGGCCAACGATCGCCCCGCCGAATGCCCACGGCAGCGCCGCCGCGGGATTGGCCTCGACTGCGGCAAACGTCTTCGACCAGGTGAAGCAGGCGGTGCCCGAGGCGAGCAGCAGGAGAAACATCGTCTTCTGGGCCGTGCCGTTGATCGTCATGACGCCCGCGGGCGCCTGCTCGGCGGCGGTGTCGCGGCGGAAGACGCCAAAGTTCTCGAACGTCTTGTCGTTGAGTGCAGGATTTCCGGTGCGCATCGGGAGCCCTTTGAAGATGGAGCAGGTGGCCAGAAGACCTCGGCAGCATAGCACCGGACGAAGATCCGGGTCAGCGGGCGGGGGCGGCCGTGAGCGACTTCAAGTGGGCAAAGAGGTCGGAGACGTCTTGCGGGGGCAGCGATTCGAGGAGGCCCTCCGGCATGATCGAGATGCCCGTGAAGTCGGCCTGGGCGATGTCGCGGGACTCGATCCGCACGTCGGCCGTGTTGGGCTGGCGGATCACGATCGCATTGGCATCGCGCGAGACGAGCAGGCCCTGCACGATCCGCCCGTCGCGGGTGACCACGCGGAAGTTGCGATAGCCGCCCTCCATCGCAGCGTTGGGCGTGAGCACGTTGCGCAGAATCGCCTCCACGCCGGTGATCCCCAGGCCGTCGAGCGCTGGGCCGATCCGGCCGCCCTGGCCGCCCTGCTGATGGCAGGTGAGACACTTCGCCGCGAACAGGGCCTGGCCCTTGGCGGGATCGCCCGCGGCGTCGGCCAGCCCGCGGAACGTTGCAAACTTTTCCATCCGCTTACCGAGCTCCTCCGCCGTGACGAGCTTCGGCACGTCGAGCGATGGCTCCACCCGCGCGTCGCCGCCTGTCTCGCCCCACGACGTGCCGCCGTGGAACGTCACGAGGCTCGGTGGCCGGGCGTCGTCCCCGACGAAGCTGCGGTCGAAGTCGGCCCGGATCTCGTCGGGCGTGCGGGCACGGTTCCAGACGCGAAACTCCGCAATCCGGCCACGGGTGCCCAGATCCTTGCCGCGCGGGGTGCTGTAGCCGACCCGCAGGCCGGAGAAGGGCGTCGTCTCACGGACCGTTCCTTCGCCGTCGAGTTCACCATCGACGTAGATCCGAAACACGCCTTCGGCGTCGCGCGTGACCGCATAGTGCGTCCACGTGTCGGGCGTCGTCTTCGACTTTGCCGCGACGATATCGTTGTGGGCTTTCGTCCAGACCCGAAACTGGCCGCCGTAAAAGTTCATGTCGACGAGGCCGTCACCGGCGAGCAGGCTGTCTTCATTGCCGATTGGGGCCTCGAGATTCACCCACGCTTCCACGGTGAACGGGCCGTCGAGCGACACGACGGGGCCAGTGGCCTTGTCGTCGCCCGAGAGCCGCAGCACCGACGGGGCTCCAGCGGTCAGCTCGTTCCACAGGGCGTCGAGTGCGGCGTCTGCCCCGAGCACCGCCCGCATGTCGGCCACGACCGAGAGTGGCAGGCTCGTGGGGTCGATGTCGTCGGCTGCGAGCGCCGCGACGAGTGCGGCAGCGCCCTCCTTGCGCCGCGCGAGTGCCAGAGCCGCAGCCTGTCGCTCCGTAAACGAGAGGTCATCCCACGCAGCCACGAGCGCGTCGCACGAGGCACGGTCGCGGGATTCGGCCCAGGCGGCGACCGCTTCGGCACGCAGCGCAGGGTCGCCCACCGTGGCGGCGAGCAGCGCCTGGCCGGCGGCAGCGGAGATCGTGCCGAGCTCGCGCAGGCAGCGCAGGGCCGCCTGCCTGACGTCGGCCGGCACGGCGGCATCGCACACGATCGCCGTCACCTCGGGCTCGATGCTCTTGGTCTGAAACGCCCCGACAAGTTTGAGCGCGAGCGCCCGGTCGGCGGCAGAACCGTTGACGCCAAGGAGGCCGGCCGCGGCCTTCGCGACGATCGGTTCGAGAGCTGATTGCTGGAACATCGTGCGGAACGCCAGCAGCGTATCGAGCGTGGCGCTGCGGGTCGCCGGATCACGGGTGAGTTTCTCGAGCGCCGCTGCGACGTCGGGAAGATCGGCCCGGCTGGCAAGCACACGCACCTCCTCTGCGTCGAGGGGGCGGGCGAGGCTGCCCATCAGCGACACGAGCCCCCGGGCGGCAGCCTGCGGCTCGAGCGCCAGCGTGGCGAGCGCGCGGTTGTCGACGGGCAAGGCCCGCCCGGCCGGTGAGTCGAAAAACGCGGCGACGAGCGGGGCATGTGTCTCGAGCGCCCAGCGGGCGAGATACCGCTCGAAGTCGCGGTCATAGACGGCCCAGGCATCGCCCTGGGCTCGCTCCCGCCCGAGACTCATGATGAGCGCGATCGTGTCGGGCTCGGTGACCGGGATCCTTCGCAAAGCGTCGCCGAGAGCGGCCCGGACGCGCGGCGACGGATCAGCGACGAGCGGCGCGGCCAGCCGCCGAAAGTCGGCCTCAGAGCAGATGGTGCCCGCAATCCGGATCGCCTCGTGCCGCAGGTCGGCGCTCGGGTCGGCCAGGAGTTGTTCGAGGATGGCCGGCGTGACCAAGCCGAGCCCTTCAAGGGCCCAGAGGGCGCCTGCGCGGGCGGCCACGAGGGCGGTGGAGTCGGCCGCGAGCGCCCCGAGCCGCGGTGCGAGCGGCCGCGCATCGCGATCGATGATCTCCTGCCAGGCGAGGTCGGCGACGCGGGCGTTCTTCGCACCGAGGAGCGTCGGCAGTTCATCGGTGGCGGTGGTTGCGACGCACGGCGGCTCGGCGAGCGGCTGCGACGCGTGGCGAATCCGCCAGATGCGGCCGCGGACCTTGTCTCGCTCGGGATGATTTCGCGGCACTTCGTTGTGCGAGATGATCTTGTTGTACCAATCGACCACGTAGAGGCAGCCGTCGGGGCCGAACTGCATCGCCACAGGGCGAAAGGCCTTGTCGCCGCTCACGAGCAGGTCGGGGCCCTTGCGGTAGGTGTATCGTTCGCCGGCACGCGTCGCGATGATCGACTGGATCGAGTTCGTGATCGGGTTGGCGACGTAGAACATCCGCTCGCCGGGTGTGGCATCGGATCCAGCTCCCCAGGGTCCTGGCCAGCCGTCGGCGTCGTCGGCGAGCGCGAGGCCGCTCAAGCCGCTGCCTCCCATCTGGGGCGGCCCGAGCGGGGCCGGCATCATCGGCTGATAGGGGCGGAGGCGATCCGGCGAACCGGTGACGACGAGCACGCCCGGCTCATAGGGAAAAATCGGAAAGCCGATGTCGTTGGCCTCTTGGAGCCAGGTCTCGCCCGTGCGGGAGATCGTGAGGCCCCAGATGTTGTTGGGCCCGGCGGTGAGCGACTCGAACGCCGCTCCGTCGGGCTTGAATCGCCCGAGCTTGCAGGCGTCGAACCGGGCTTCGCAGGAGCCGTCGGCAAACGGCGCGCGGTCGGGCCGCGTGACGGTGGAGGTGTTGAACAGCCCCTGGGCCAGCAGGATCCAGTTGCCGGGTACACGCGTGAACTGATGTGGGAAGAGGTGCGAATCCTGCACGCCGAAGCCCTGGAGCACGGCTTCGTGCCCGTCGGCGCGGCCGTCGCCATTCGTGTCGCGGTAGAAGCGAATCTCGGGGCCATACTGCACGAACGCGCCGTCGCGATACGGCAGCACGCCGAGAGGGATCGCGAGGCCTTCTGCAAACACACTCGGCTTCCCAGGCTCCTTCGCCCACGGCTTGTCGAGCACGAGCACCTTGTCGCGGCCGCCGGTCGCAAAGAGAACACGGGCAGCCTCGGGTGCTTCGTTGCCATCGACGGGATATTCGAGCGCGGTCGTCGTCCACAGCCGGCCGTGGGAATCAAAGGCAAGGGCGACGAACTTGCCGTATGGATTCGCAGGATCGGTGCTCTCTTCGAGCACGAGCTCGGCGGTGAAGCCCTCGGCGATCGAGAAGTGCTTGGCTTCGTCCGCAGCCGAGAGCGGCTCGGCGGGGGCAGAAGCCGTCGGGGCAGGAGCGCCCGCAGGCGGGCCCGGCAGCCGACGGAGCGTGATGTCTTTGACCTCGATCTGCGCCTTGCCGCCGCCGTGCACCTGGAGGCCGATCTGGCCGTCGAGCGGGATCGCCGGGTCGGCCTCGACGTAGTCGAGCGCCGCAACGCCGTTGATCCACGACCGGATCGCCGGGCCTTCGGCCACGATTCGGTAGTCGTTCCAGTCGTTCTCCTTGATCGCAGCGGCGAGGGCTTGCGCGTCCTTCGGCTCACCGATCACCTTGTTGCGACGTGACTCGTCGTAGAGCTTGCCCCACCAGCCCGGGCCGGCATCGACCTGGTAGCCCCGCATCTCGTGCGAATCGGGCACGCGCACACTGCGAATCTGAATCCCGGAGTTCACGAAGCCGCCCGCGCCGCGGATGCGGATCTTGAACGTGAGCTCGAAGTTTGCAAATGACTCCTTCGTGGCCAGGAACGTGTTGTGCGGCACGTTGTCGGTGAGCGACCCGCCGACGATCATGCCATCGGCCGCCTTCCACCACTGCTCCTCGCCCGCGCGGACGTCCCAGCCGGCGAGCGACGTGCCATCGAACAGCG
>JBMLMS010000340.1:977-3972 GCA_049243925.1 Pirellulales bacterium | reverse complement strand
ACTTCACTCATACCCTCCACCAGCGCGTGCCGCAGCTTGCCAAGCACGCTGAGAGGCAGCATCGGGCGGCCCTCGATCTCCGCTGAGAGCCCGCGCAGCTCGAACGGCGTGCCGCCGAGCCTTCCGAGCTGCTCGCGGAGCGTCGCTTCCGTGAGCGGGTGTTTCTTCGCTTCGACGGCCGGTTCCTCCGACTCGACTTCGCACGTCGCGCCGCTCGCGAGCGTGGCCCGCACCACGAGCGGCTTGCCGACCACCGCAGTCACCACGAGATCGATTGGCTGCCGCCGCCTGAGATCCTCGCCGGAAAAGGTCTTCCGCAGCCGGGCCGTCAGCTCCGGGTCATCCGTTTTCCACACGGTCTGCCCCGGTGCGAGCCGGCTGAAGTCAAACGCGTCGCGGGCAAACGTCAGCTCCACCCGCCCCGTCGCGACCGGCTCGGTGAGCGATTGGCCTGTGTGAAACACCTCATACACACGGCCGCCGAGGGCATCGTCGCTCGTGGCTCCGCAGTCAAACGCCACGCCGTCGCCGCGCTTCACGCGGGCAGCGAGTTCCACCGTCACTCGGCCGCGGCCCACGGCCACGATCCGGCCCAGCCGCACGCCCCGCTTCGCGCTCGTGGTCGCCGGCACGAGCATCTTGTGATCGCAGCCCTTCAGCCAGCCTGGAGAAAAGCCTCGCGAAAACGACAGCTCCATCTCTTCGACGTCCTGCGCTGAAAACACCGCGGGCTGGGCAGCCACGGCCGCGTCGATCGCCCGCCGGTAGTGCTGCGTGATGTTGGCGACGTATTCCGGCGTCTTCAGGCGACCCTCGATCTTGAACGACGCCACACCGGCCGCGACCAATTCGGGAACGAGCGCATACGCGGCGAGGTCCTGCGGCGAGAGCAGGTATTTTTGGTTTCCGAGATCGACGTCTTTCCCGTCACAGACGAGGTCGTAGGGCAGGCGACAGGCCTGGGCGCACTGGCCGCGGTTGGCGCTCCGCCCGCCGAGCGACTCGCTCGTGAGGCACTGCCCCGAGTAGGCGACGCAGAGCGCTCCGTGCACGAACACTTCGAGCGGCATCGCCGTCTGCCGCCGGATCGCCACGATCTCATCGATCGAGAGCTCCCGCGCGAGCACCACGCGCTCGCAGCCGAGCTTCTCGGCAAGCGCGATCGTCTCGGCGCTCGTGAGCGTCATCTGCGTCGAGGCGTGCAGCTGCAGATCGGGGGCGATGCGGCGCACGAGCAGCGCCGCCCCCACGTCCTGCACGAGCACGGCATCCACGCCAGCCGTCGCCACGGCCTCGATCACGTGTGCGAAATCGGACAATTCGTCGGAAAACGCCAGTGTGTTGAGCGTGGCATAGCCTTTGAGGCCGCGGAGGTGGAGCATCTCCATCAGCCGGGGCAGGTCGGCGAGCGGGAAGTTGGCCGCGCGGGCTCGAGCGTTAAACCCGCATTCCAAGCCGAAATAGACGGCGTCGGCCCCATTTTCAGTGGCCGCCCGTGCGCAGTCCCAGTCGCCGGCAGGGGCGAGCAGTTCGGGCGCGGCGGTCGGGGGACGGGGCGGCAAGGTATTCCGAATGTACCGGCTGCTTGAGATACCCTCCACGAGCAGGTAAGAACACGGCTCGCCCGGACGGATTGAACCGGGTTTTTTCGGGCGTCAGGGATGGCCGCCACGACAGTCTTCTTCTGGAGCAGACCATGAATCTCGTCGATCTCGTCAAGGACCAACTCACGGGCCAAGTGCTCGGCAGCCTCGGCTCGCTGATCGGTGCCGATGAATCGCAAACCCGTTCGGCCACGTCGGCAGCCGTGCCGGCACTTCTCGGCGGCCTCGCCAAGCTCGCGTCGAGCCAGGGCGGCGCCTCGCAGATCGCCTCGGCCATGGGCGGCCTCGACCTGGGCGCTCTCGGCAACCTCGCCGGGATGCTTGGCGGCTCGAACGCCTCGCGCATGGCCGACCAGGGCGGCAGCCTCCTGGGCTCGCTGTTCGGCGCGAGTGCCACGGGCAAGATGGTGGAGACGCTCGCAGGCTTCCTCGGCATGAAGCCGGGCATCGCCCGCAGCCTGCTCGCCTACCTCGCCCCGATCGTGCTCGGCATGGTGGCCAAGCAGTTCACGGGCGGCCGGGCCGATGCGGCCGGCCTCCAGCGGCTGTTCGCCGATCAGTCGTCGAACATTCGCAATGCTCTGCCTGCCGGCCTGTCGCTCGGCGACTTCGGCGCGGTGTCGGGCGGCGGCAAGCCCACGCCGGCCTCGAGCCACCGTGGCCACGAAGAGCCGGCCCGGTCGGGCTTCCCGGCATGGCTGCCGCTCGTGTTGCTGCCGCTTCTGGCCCTCGGCGCGTGGTGGCTCATGAACCGCGACAAGATGGCCAAGGAAGACGGCGGCGTGATGATCGAGGAGGTCCGCAAGGAAGGCCCGATCACGATCGACCGCACGGAAGTCATCGAGCGCGAGGGCAAGAAGCTGATCGACACGGTGTCGGAAACGATCTCGATCGATCCGAAGTTCGTGGAAGCGGCCCGGCTGGCCGTGAACTCCACCGACCTGTTCGGCGGCCTGTCGAAGATCCTCGGCGGCGTGACGAACGAGGACACGGCTCGGGCCGCGATTCCCGAGCTCGAAAAGCTCGCGCCCGTGCTCAGCGGCGTGCAGAGCGAGGCGGCGAAGCTGGAGGGTGAGAACAAGACGGCGTTCGCCGAGTTTGTCTCGAAGAACGTGGGCCTTCTCCAGAAGGTGATCGACACGGCGATGGCGATCCCGGGCGTGAAAGACCTGCTCGGCCCGGTCGTCGGCCCGATGGTCGAGACGATCAAGAAGCTCGGCGCCTAAGGGACTCGCTTCGATCGATGCTGAAACGAACCGGGGCCGGCGCAAGCCGGCCCCGGCTTTTTCGTACTGTCCGAATCGCGCCGGGGGGGGGGGGGGGCCCCGGGGCCCCCCGGGGGCGCCCCGCCCCCCGGCCGGGGCGCGGGGGCCCCCCCCCCCCCCCCCCCC
>JBMLMS010000340.1:0-967 GCA_049243925.1 Pirellulales bacterium | reverse complement strand
CCCGGCTTTTTCGTACTGTCCGAATCGCGCCGGCTCGGGGGCGGCAAAAGTCTCCTCGCGGGGCCGCAGCGGCCCATGCTCGTCGAGCGTTCGCCGACCCCCTCGCCTCCCGTCTTCAGTGAACCTCGAAAACCCTACTCGTCGTCGCGAAGCTTCGCGAGCACGGTGTAGTCCTCGAGCGTGGTCGTGTCGCCCACGGTCTCGCGGCCGGCGGCGATGTCGCGGAGGAGCCGTCGCATGATCTTGCCGCTCCGCGTCTTCGGCAGGGCCGCTGAGAAGTGGATGTCGTCGGGCGCCGCGAGGGCCCCGATCTGGTGCCGCACGTGCTTGCGGAGGGCATCCTTGAGGGCGTCGTTCGGCTCGCCGGACTTGAGCGTCACGAACACGGCCACGGCCTCCCCCTTCACGTCGTGCGGCCGGCCCACCGCCGCGGCCTCGGCCACCGCCGGATGGCTCACGAGGGCGCTTTCGATCTCGATCGTGGAGAGCCGGTGGCCGGCCACGTTCAAGACGTCGTCGATCCGCCCCATGATCCAGTAGTAGCCGTCCTTGTCCTGGCGGGCATTGTCACCGGCGAGATACTTGCCCGGCACCCGCGACCAGTAGGTCTCCTGGAAGCGCTCGTCGTCGCCCCAGATGCCGCGGAGCATTCCCGGCCAGGGCTTCGTCATCACGAGCCAGCCACCTTCGCCGGGTTCGACGGCATCGCCGGCGGCGTCCACGATCTCGGGGCAGACGCCCGGCAGCGGCAGCGTGCAACTGCCCGGCTTCGTGGGCGTGCAGCCCGGCAGCGGGCTCATCATGATCCCGCCCGTCTCCGTCTGCCACCACGTGTCGACGATCGGGCACTTCTTGCCACCGATCACTTCGTGATACCAGATCCACGCTTCGGGATTGATGCCCTCTCCCACGGTGCCGAGGAGCCGCAGGCTCGAGAGGTCGCGGCCCTCGATGTGCTGCATGCCCC
>JBMLMS010000339.1:0-1631 GCA_049243925.1 Pirellulales bacterium | reverse complement strand
GGATTTGCCTGCGCTGCGCCATCCATGGCTTCGCTGGTCAAATACGCCGGCGAGCAGGACACGGGGAGCCCGAAGCCTCCCCAACTCGTACGCGCTGGTTGCCAACGACGCGGGCTATTGGCCCGCGTCACGGTCGCCCGGAGGTGCGACCGCTCGCGGCTCGGGGCAACCTTGGCTTGCCCCGCAGCCGCGCAAGCCCGCCGGGGCCATGGATGGCCCGCCGGGCGTGTAGAAAGAAAAGGGCCCGTGGTTGGGGAAACCACGGGCCCGAGTAGCGGCTATCGAGGTGTGGGTCTTTGGGGGGGGGAACAGCCGCTGAAGAGAATCGTTGTGTTCGGTTGGTGGCCGGGAGAATTCCTCCCGACACACCAAACATACCCGAAGGTTTGCGGCGTGTCGAATCCAAGTCGCGCGGATTTTTTTCGGTTGCACATGGAGCCGCGTTTTGCCGGGAAAAATTGCTTTTTCAGCACTCCGGCGCCGGTGGACACCCGGTGGCAAACCCTGCGGCCCCTGCGGCTTGTTCGGCGCGCGTTCTTCCGACTGGATTCGATTTCGGTAGGCTACGCCACCACACCATCGAAAGGGCTCAATCCATGGCTGCCACCCCCGTCGATCCGTTCTCCGCCCGGGCTACGTTCGAGACTGGCTCCGGCCCCGCCACCCTCTACCGCCTCCGGGCTCTCGACGACGCCGGCATCACGAACACATCGAGGCTGCCCTACTCGATCCGGATGGTGCTCGAAGCGCTCCTCCGCACCTGCGACGACTATGAAGTCACGCAGGCCGACGTGAAGGCGCTTGCCACGTGGAATGCCGCCAAGCCCGCCGAGACGGAGATTCCGTTCAAGCCTGCCCGCGTGGTGCTCCAAGACTTCACAGGCGTGCCGTGCGTGGTCGATCTCGCGGCGATGAGGGCGGCAATGAGGCGGCTCGGCGGCGATCCCAAGAAGATCAATCCGCTCGTGCCGGTCGATCTCGTGATCGACCACTCCGTGCAGGTCGACTTCTTCGGGGCGGCCGATTCGCTCGAGAAGAACGTCGAGATCGAGTTCGAACGCAACGCCGAGCGCTATGCCTTCCTGCGCTGGGGCCAGCAGGCGTTTCAAAACTTTCGCGTGGTGCCGCCGGCGATCGGCATCGTGCACCAGGTGAACCTCGAATATCTCGCCGGCTGCGTGTTCCTCCGCGACGACCCGGCGGCGGGGAAGGGCGGGCTCAAGGTGGCCGTGCCCGACACGCTCGTCGGCACCGACAGCCACACCACGATGATCAACGGCCTCGGGGTCGTCGGCTGGGGCGTGGGCGGCATCGAGGCCGAGGCCGTGATGCTCGGTCAGGCGCTGTCGCTCTTGCTGCCGGAAGTCGTCGGCTTCGAGCTCACGGGCAAGCTGCCGGCGGGGGCGACGGCCACCGACCTCGTGCTCACCGTCACCGAGATCCTGCGCAAGGAAGGCGTGGTCGGAAAGTTCGTCGAATTTTTTGGCGCGGGCCTCGCGGGCATGTCGCTCGCCGACCGGGCCACGATCGCCAACATGGCCCCGGAATACGGCGCCACGATGGGCTTCTTCCCGATCGACGCCGAGACGCTCGCCTACCTCAGGCTCACCGGCCGTGAGCGAAGCCACATC
>JBMLMS010000338.1:0-6121 GCA_049243925.1 Pirellulales bacterium | reverse complement strand
TGCCTAATCCACGCCGCCAACGTTCACTCTGAGCCAGAATCAAACCCTTCAATTTGTTGCTTGTCATCCACGACACGCTTGCGCGGGCCGCTTCTGTCTTGCGTGACTGCCTGCAGCGTCGCCAAAGCGAGCCACAGACAACCGGAGGCAAACCGAAGTTATCGATCTGTCTACTTTAAATCAGTTCCCGACCAGACTGCCTTGCACCCCTGAAGACTTGCGTCTCCGAGAAGCGACTCGGGCCATCCAGTCGGTGCCGGTCACACGATCGCGTGCCGGCCGAAACCGAAAGAGATCAACTGCCGAATTGTCAAAGAACTGCCCGTCGGCGGCCGCACGAGGCGACCACCAGCGAGACTTCGAAATCTAGCAGGCCTTCGGGGCAAGTCAACGCCCCCAGGCCGGCGGGATTCCAAAAATCGTCTTCCGCACCGGCAGCACGCCAGTCGTGGACGATCCTAGTGATACGAACCCCGGCACCGGAGGGTTCGGCACGACCGTCATGAGTTCCCTCCCGCCCCTCGCGAACAGGCGATCGAGGGCTATTTTTCAGCGTCGAGCACGACGGGGACGTCGAGCCGATGCCCTTCGCGCTCCACGGTGATCAGCACCTGATCACCCGGATTCCTGGCATCGATCGCCGAGAGAAAATCATCGGCCGTTTTGACCGCCTGGCCTGCCACCGCCACGACCAAGTCCGCCCCCGACCGATCCACCCGCTCGAATTCCGCCACGAATGGCCCCTGCCGACGCCGCTCACGAATCACGCGAAATCCTCGAATTCCAGCCCGTTCCGCGGGCCCTTCCGGGGCGAGCGTCGCGACCACGAGCCCCCTATCTGTCTGATACACGCGTGCGATGCCCGCGTCTGGCCGCACGACTTTCCCCTTCTGAATGAGCTGCGGCACGATCCTGGCCAGGGTTCCGACCGGAATCGCGAATCCCACGCCCGAACTCTGGCCAGTGCGGCTGGCGATCGCCGTGTTCATCCCGACCAGTCGGCTCGAGCTATCAAGCAGCGGCCCGCCGGAATTCCCGGGATTAATGGCCGCGTCGGTCTGGATAATCGATTTGATCGTCCGGCCCGTCCGCGTCGGCAGCGAGCGATTGAGGCTCGAAATGATGCCGGTGGTCAGCGTGCGTTCGAGGCCGAAGGGATTGCCGATCGCGAACACCCGCTGGCCCACGCGCAGATCGTTCGACGTGCCGAAGCTCACCGGCACGAGAATGTCGGGCGGCGCAGCCACCCGAATCACGGCCACGTCGGTGGCCGGATCGGCGCCAACGAGCGTCGCCTGGTGCGACGACCCGTCGTAGAGCAGCACTTGAATCTCCTTCGCGGCTTCGACGACGTGGAAATTCGTGAGCACGTGGCCGAGCTTATCGAGCACGATTCCCGAGCCCGCCCCTTCGGAGGGCACCTCCAGGAGAAACAGGCCCGTGGGCACCGTCGCTTTGGTGTTGATGTTGGCGACGCTGCGATTCACCGCGTCGTAGACGGCGATATTCGTCCGCTCGTCGGGCGTGAACAGCCGCTCCGCTTCTGCGGCCGGCTCGGCGACGGCGGGCTGTGCCAGGGCCGGCTGTGAACACCATCCGGCGGCACATGCGAAGACGGTCAGCAGGTGTGATCGAATCTCGAGTCGCGGCATATGCAAACCAAGGGCGTGTCGCCGGAAAACGTTCGCAGCCACCAGGCAGCTGCTCCTGCGGCGGAGTATTACGGGCCTGCCACAACGGGCCAACCCGAGAGTGTCGCTGGCAAGCTGGGTACACTACGGAGGCCGGCTGACAGGGAGAATTCGTCGTGAACCGGGCGTTTGGCCGCAGAACGGCGTTGGCGGAGCGAAGAGCACGAAATATGCTCTCGGCGACTGCCGACCGCGGCCCATCGCACTGAGTCTGCCTGGAGGGACCATGTCCACCCGCATCCCGATTCTGCTCGCCACGCTCTTCTTGGGCGCCGCCGTTGCGCTCCCCGGCGTTTGTGCCGAGCAACCGGTGACCGTCTCCTTCACGGAGGGTTTTGCGGGCAGCGATTTCGCCCCACCGGTCGTCGCCATCGGTCTCCGCGCGGCAACGCCTCGGGAGCCTGCCGGCGCCGTCGACGTGGTGGTGCTCGTCGACACCTCGGCGAGTCAGATCGGCACGCAGCGCGATCGCACTTCGGAAGCGCTCGGTGGCATCCTGGAAAAAGCCCGTGCGAGCGACCGGTTTTGGATCGCCGCGGTCGATGTCGATTGCGCGCCGCTCGGCGAAGGCTTCGCGGCTGCAGGCAGCCCGGCGACGCGGGATGCCGTCAAGGCGCTCGCGGCGCGCACACCGCTCGGATCGACCGACATCGTCACCGTGCTCGATGCGGCTGCCGACCTGTTCACGGGGCCGGCGGCAGGCCGGGCCATCGTCTACATCGGTGACGGGCCGGGCCTCAACGGCATCGACGCGGCCGATTTCTTCGCACTCCAGGAAAAGCTCCGCACGAAGCGCATCGCCGTGTCGAGTGTCGGCATCGGCGACCAGGTGAACTGGCCCTGCCTCGCCGCCCTCGCCAACGCCACCGGCGGAATGCTGCTCGTTCCCGACGAGGCCGCTGCGGCACGCGACGCCGGCGCACGGCTCGGGGCCCTTGCCATCGCTCCCGTGCTCTGGCCCGAAGACGTCGTACTCTCGGCAAAGACGCCGGCGGCGAACTACCGCGGCCTGCCCGGAAGGCTGCCCCCGCTCCGTGCCGACCGCGATTCCATCCTGCTCGTCGGAGGAGTGCTCGAAGATGGCCGGCTCGACTTCTCCGTGGTGAGCCCGGCCGAGGACCCCGCCGCCCGGTCGGCCGTCGTCGAGATCCCGACCGTCGACGCCCGCCAGGAAAACGCCTACCTCGGCGAGCTGTTCCGCAATGCCTTTCCCACCAACGGCGTGTTCCTGCCACTCCTCGGCCGCGAGGGGCTCGACCTCGCCCGAACGACGATCAGGAACGAGGCCGCCCAACTGGCGACACTGTCGAAACAAGCTGCGGCCACCGGCGCTCACGAGTCGGCCCTGCGGCTCGCGGTGGCGGCCCTGCGGCGCGACCCGGACAACGTCGACGCGGCACTCGTGCACACGGTCGCACGCAAAGGCCTGGAGCAGGCCGAAATGCCCGTCGCCTTGAACCGCCAGGCGGCCGATGCGGATGACGCCCCTGCTGCCGAAGCCCCCGTAGCCGGCGACGCACTCGAGCAACTGCCCGCCCCGTCAGCCGACCCACGGCCGCTGCCGCCGGCCCGCGACGTCACGCACGATCCGGAGGAGCTGGCCGAGTTCAATCGGCTGCGCAAGGTGCGGGCCCAACAGCTCGAACAGGAGACGGCAGTGCGGCTTCGCAACGCCCGCCAGCTGATGGCCGCCGACCCCGACCAGGCCCGCACCGACCTCAAAGACCTGCAGCGCAGCGTGCAGGCATCGGACGACCTCGACGCCGCGATGCGCGACCGGCTGCTGCGGCAGATCGAGGTCAGCGTCCGGGAATCGATCGTCCGCTCCCGCGAAAAAGCCGAGCGCGACCTCGCGACGGAGCGCGCCCGGGCCATCGGACGGGAACGAATGCGGCTCGATGAAGACCTCCGGCGGCGGGAAGACCGCATCAAGCAGCTCACCGAACGCTACAACGCGCTCGTCGAGGAAGGGATTCGGATCGGCTACGACCGGGCCGAACGCTATCCGGCTGTGCTCGGCGACAACACGCGGCAATTCTACGACACCGTCACGCGGAACGATCCCCCGACGACGAAGTTCACCGAGGCGGAGCGGCTGCCGGGCGAGCAACTCATGGAGGAGGCCCCCGAACTGTTCGCGAACCACCCGGTGCCGATGACGGCCCGCGTGCTCGCCCGCAAGGCGTTCGTCGAGGCCCGGATCAGGGACTACGACGCCGAAAACGTCCGCACGAAGCGGGACATCGAGCGGGGTTTCATGGACTGCCTCCACCAGGTCGATACCGCGGCGATCCCGATGCCCGACGAGCCGCCGATCATCTACCCCAACGCGGCCCGCTGGCGGGAGATCACGAAAGTGCGCGAGAAGTATAAGTCGGTCGATCTCGCCAACCCCGGCAGCAACGAGCAAAAGATCTACGACGCGCTCAGCAAGCCGGTGCAGAACTTCGAGTTCACCGAGACGCCGCTCCGCGACGTGATCGCGCAGATTCAGGATGCCCAGGGCATCCCCGTGCAGATCGACACGAAGGCCTTCGAGGATGCCGGCCTCGATCTCGAAGCACCCGTCACGAAGAACGTGTCGGGCATCTCGCTCCGCTCCGCGCTGCGTCTGCTGCTCGGCGATCTCGACCTCACGTATCTCGTCAAGGACGAGGTGCTCATGATCACGACGAAAGACAAGGCTGCCGAGACGATGGTCGTGAAGGTCTACCCTGTGGCCGACCTCGTGATCCCCGTGAATCCGCAGGGTGGTGTCAATCCGTTTCAGACCGGCGGCGGCCTGGGCGGAGCCGGCGGCATCAACAGCGGCCAGGGCGGCGGCCTCGGCGGTGGCGGCGGCATGATGGGCGGTGGTATCGGTGGCGGTGGCGGCATGTTCCAGATTTCCGACGCCCGCGACCGGATCGGGCAGACCGGAAAGGCCGGCAGCCCCCCGGCCGAGCGCACCGCCGCAAAGCCCGAACCGTTCACCGCGCCCGCCGAGACCGGGCCCGGGAGTGATGCCGGCGACACAGGCCTGCCGACCGACGTCGTCGAGGCCACGAACCTCCGCGGCGCGATCGCCCGCTACCTCGCGGCCAATCCCGCCGCCGCGCAGAAGACCGCCGACGCGACGACCACCTCAGACGGGCCCCGACGCGACGAGCGCGATCTCGCACTGCGGCTCGCACGGCTGCGGGTCTCGGCGGCCGATCTCGGCAAAGAGGGCCGTTACGACCACGCTGCCGAACTCATTTCGGCCGCCATCGCTGCCGGGCATGCCGAACCATGGATGTATGAAGCCCTGGCAATGGCACTCGAAGCGGCGGGCAAGCCCAAGGCCGAAGTGGAGCGGGCCCTGCTTTCAGCGGCCGATTTCTCCGCGAGCGCCACCGACCTCTTGTCGCTCGCCAACTACCTGGCACGGTTCGGGTCGCTGAAGCAGGCGATCCGCGTCTGCAAGCAGGTGACCCGGCTCGATCCGGCGAATCGCGAAGCCTTTGCAATCGGCATGAGTCTCGCCGCCCGGGCCGATGATGTGGCGTCACTGCGTTGGGCCTGCGCGGGCGTGCTCGCCCATGAGTGGCCCGCCGATCAACGCGACGTCGCCGCACGGGCGGCACGGCTCGCCAAGACGACGATCGAAAAGCTGCGCCAAGCCGGCAAGGCCGAGGAGGCTGCCGCCTTCCAGGCGGCGATCGACGAAGCGCTCGTCCGCGATCTCGAGGTGGAAATCTCCTGGAATGGTGATGCCGACATCGACCTGCTCGTCGAGGAACCGCCGGGAACGGTCTGCTCGCAGGCTGCTTCCAGGTCGACCTCGGGAGGGACGCTGCTGGGCGATGCCGCCGTCGCGGCGGATCCTGCCAATGCCACTCAGCGCGAGCGCTATGTGGCCGCCCAGGCCTTCCCAGGGCACTATCGAATCCTCGTTCGCCGCGCCGTCGGCAAGGTCGCCGCCGACACGCTGACCGCCGAAATGACCCTCCACAAAGGCACCGACCGAGAGCAGAAAATCAAACGGCAGGTTCCGCTCGGCGCCGACGAGATCCTGCTCACGGTCGATCTGCCTGAAGGCCGTCGACGCGAGCCCCTGCTCGACGCCCAGGTGGCGCAAGACGTGGCCGTGCAGCAGAACATCGGCCGCGCCATCCTCGCGCAGCAGTTGGCCGGGATCGACGATCCGGCCGCTGCTGCATCGCTTTCGAGAAGCCGCAGCGGAGGCGGGGCCCCAGGCGTGCCGGGCCTGCCGTTCGGCCGCGGGGGTGCAACTGGATATCAGCCAGTGATCTCGACGCTTCCGGAAGGCACCAACGTGTCGGCGATGGCCGTCGTGTCGGCTGACCGGCGGTATGTGCGGGCGACAGTCACCCCGCTCTTCTCCGGCGTCGGTCAGGTGACGCAGTTCAACTTCTCCGGTGGCGGTACACGTGGTGGTGGTGGTGGCG
>JBMLMS010000337.1:0-21372 GCA_049243925.1 Pirellulales bacterium | reverse complement strand
CGCGTAGTGTTTCGCCACCGGGGCATCCTCTCGGCTTACGCCTCGGGCTTTCGTTCAGGGAGCCCGAAGCCGGCGCAGCTACGTTGAGGATGTAGCTCTGCTCACGCGCCCGGAAACAGGTGGTAGAGCATCGCGTAGATCACGACGCCGGTCACCGACACGTAGAGCCAGATCGGCATCGTGATCTTTCCGAGACGGCGGTGCGCGTCCCAGCGGCCCTTCCAGGCGAGGAAGAACATGCGCAGCGCCAGAATCGGCACGAACACGGCCAGGATGATGTGCGAGATCAGGATCGCAAAATACAACGTGCGCACAGGGCCCTGCCCGCGGAATGGCACGTGACCGACGAGGTAGTGGTACGTCAGATAGCAGACGAGAAACACGGCCGACACGGCGAAGGCCGCGATCATCGCGGCACGGTGGGCCTTCCATTGGCCGCGGGCGATGAACACCCAGCCGGCGACGAGGAGCACCGTGGCCAGGGCGTTGAGCACCGCGTTCGTCGTGGCCAGAGGATGCACCGCGAAGAGTGCACTCATGGCGCCTCCTCCGCAAGCACTTCACGGATCAGCTTCTCGAGGAGCTCGACCCGATCAGGCTGCAGCAGGTGGTAGCCGCCACGGAGCCGGCCCTGGCGGTCGAACACCACGCCGCGCTCGGAGTGTACGCCCACCTCGGCCGGGAGGAAGAACGTGTCGTTCGCCACCTTCTTGATCACGGCCATGTCACCGGTGAGGAACTTCCAGCGGTCGGGGTTTGCTTCGAAGCGGTCGGCATAGCGGCGGAGCACGTCGGGCGTGTCGGTGTCGGGATCACACGTGAGGCTCACGGCCACGAAGTCGGGGTCGTCGATCTTGCGGAGGATGTCGGCGACGGCCTGGTTCTCGCGGAAGCACGGGCCGGGGCAGTTCGAGAAAAACACGCTCCCGAGCCACACCTTGCCCTTCAGGCTCGCCGAATCGAACGGCTCGCCCCGCTGGTCGGTGAGCGCGAACGGCGCCGCCGGCTCGCCGGGCTCGACTTTCTCGACGACCGGCTGCGGCGCATCGGGCTTCGCGCCGAGCGGCCGATCAATCGCCCGCTCCGGGGCTTTCTGGCAGCCCAGCACGAGCACGGCGACGACGGCCATGGCTCGAACGAGGGTGGCGAACCGTGGCGCGGTCATGGTGACCCCGAAAAGGCGAGGCGAGGGGATCGGCGAACGCTCGAGGAGCATGAGGAACTTTCGAGCCGCAGCGGGCAGGAAGCGCCTCTGACGTTCAAGCGAGGAAGTTTCTCCGCGACGAGACTTTTGCCGTCCCCGAGCCGGTGCGGACGAGAAGAGGGGGGCGTCTTCTTGGCTCGCGGCTCGGGCTTCCACTAGTGGGCCTGGTCGGAGAGCAGTTTCGATTCGCCGGCCTGCTCCAGAAGCCGCACGTCGGACTGGCGGGCCATGTGCAACGCCCGCTCCTGGGCCACCATGCGGTTCCGCATTCCGATGTCTGGAATCAGCATGATCGCGAGAAACACGGCCATCATCGCGGCGGGAATCGTGAGTACATATTTCCAGTTCGCCTCCCAGAGCACGTGCATGAAGAACAACACCACGAGCATCGCCTTCGTGCAGGAGACGGCCATCATGAAGGCCCAGCCCACCTGCGGCTCGTCGCGCCACGGCCAGAACGACGAGTAGGTGAGGAATGACATCGTCGTGAGACCGCAGAGGGCGGCGAACACGAGCAGATATTTGCCGACACCGCCGTGGCCGTGATCGCCTTCGTGCGCGTGCTCGGCATGTTCGAGCGTCTCGTCGGCCGTCTCACCGACCCGCGTGACGGGGCCGTGGGGGGCATGCTGGTCGTGGGAGTGGTCGCTCATGATCGGAGCCTCGAAACGAAGGTGGCGTTCAGAACAGGTAGAGCAGCGGAAACAGGAAGATCCAGACGAGATCGACGAAGTGCCAGTAAAGGCCGGCATTTTCGATCATCCCGGCCCGCTTGGGACCCAATTTGTAGAGCAGCAGGATCGCGAACACGATCAGGCCGACGACCACGTGGATCGCGTGGAAGCCGGTGAGCAGGAAATAGGTGCTGGCCCACATCGTGCCGCCCGGGATCACGGCGGGAAGCTTGAGCCACGGGAACGTGTCGTTGAGGCCGTGCGGGCCGTGGCTGCCGTGCGCGTCGGCGCCCTCTGCGGGCAGCGGCATCACCTGATCGGCCACCACGGCCAGGTCGAACGGCTGCTGATCGGGGCTCGTCACCATCTGGCGAATCTGCTGGAGACGACGGCGGCCCGAGATCTCGTCGGCGGTGAGTTTGTCTTCCGGGGTGTCGTCGAGCTCCTTGAGCCGGTCGATCATGGCGGGCTCGCCGAGCCGGGCCCGCACCGCCGAGCCGTAGTAGAGATCGGGCTTCTCGAACACGCGGCTCCGGGGCGACCAGGGATAGATGCCGTGGGAAAACTTCGCCTGGTATTCGTAGGCCTTCACGCCGAGGAACAGCGTGCCGAGCACGAGCGTGAGCACCATCCAGGTCTTCGCGAGTGATGCCTTGTTGGCCCGGGCTGCTTCGAGGGCGAGCACGATCGTGACGCTCGAGCAGATCAAGACGAACGTGTTGAACGCACCGATCGGCTCGGAGAGGTGCACGTGGTGCGGCTTGGGCCAGACCGCGGCGCCGAAGCGGAGCACCACGTAGCTGCCGAGGAGCGCGGCGAAAAACATGATCTCCGTCGAGAGGAAGAGCCACATGATGAGCTTGCCCTTCGAGAGGGGCAGGCCCGGCTGGTATTGGAGCGTGACGTGGCCGTGATGGCCGTGATCGTCACCATGGCCATGGTGGTCGTGATCGTGGGGAACGGAGATCGCGGAGGCGTTCATGAAATCTCTGGATCAGGAAGACGGGATCAGTAATGGATCGGGACTAGATCATGGCTGGATCAAGGAAGCGGGAGGCGGGGCTGGCCGAAGAGCACCGTGGCGGTGAGCAGGGCCAGAAGTGAACCAAGCGACACGAACAGCAGCGTGCGAGCCGAAGCGTCGTCGCGCCGGACGGCAAACCGAACCGCCGCACCACCATAAACGATCGAGGCGACGGCCGCAGCCAGAAAGAGCCGAATGCTGCCCGAGGGCACGGCGAGCACGAGGCTCACCGGCACCATCGCCAGGGCCGCGGCGAGCGACTGGCCAGCCGCCCGCAGGCCGCTCGGATCGTCGACCGTGAGCATTCGCAGGCCAGCGGCGGCATACTGGCTGCGGTAGAGCCAGGCGATCGCCATGAAGTGCGGAAACTGCCAGAGATAAAGCACGGTGCCGAGGGCCGCGGCCGTGAGGGCAGAGGCGGCGTCGCCGGCGGCCAGGCGGGCGGGGCCGTCGGCTGCCAGCCAACCGATCGCCACCGGCAGAGCGCCGGCGACCGCCCCGACGGCCGTATTGAGCGGCGACCAGCGCTTCATCGGCGTGTAGACGCCGACGTAGAGCAGCCAGGTGGCGAAGGCGGCCGCAGCGGCCGGCCACCCGGCCGAGGCTGTCGCGATGACCGCGCCGGCGGCGCACGTCGCCGCGGTCAGCAGCCACGCAGCCGGCACCGAGAGCCCACCGGTGACAAGCGGCCGGCGTGCCGTGCGCGGCATGAGCCGATCGGTGTCGCGCTCGAGGATCTGGTTGGCGATGCTCGAGCTCGCGGCCACGAGCGCCGTGCCAACGAGCAGGCCGACGAGGTGCACGGCATCGTCGCGGCCGCCACCGGTGACCCAAAACGCCGTGACCACCGTGGCGAGCACCATGAGCGCGATCCGCGGACGGGTGAGCCGCGAGCAGTCGGCAGCCACCGCGCGGGCATGCGCGGCCCAGCGGGCGAGGCCGGCGGCGGGCATCGGCGTGGCGAGCACGGCGGCGTCGGCGGTCGCAAGTGGCGGCAGCGAATTCATGCGAGCCCCCGCGCCGGAGACTTTGCGAACAGCCCCGCCGAGATCGCGAGCGCCACCGAGCCGCCCAGAATCATCATCCCGAGCACCACGTGACCAGTGACGATTGCGGCCCCGCGGCCGCTCCGTGCGGCGAACGGCTCGGACGGAATCCATGATGCGGGCAAGAGCCCCGACGGCACCCCCCACGACACGAACCAGGCTCCGGCGCCGAGGGCGAGCTGGCATGCCACCACGAGCGCGATCACCACAGCCCACCGCCGGGCGGCCGCGCGGTGCGACCAGCAGAGCGGCACCGCCGTCCACGACAGCGCGGCCACCGCCGCGGCGCCCGCCAGATGCAATGCCACGAGCCAGCGAAACGTGGCCGGTGAGACGGCTGCGGCGTCGAGGTGCCGCAGCTGCGCTCCGGCGACGAGCTGCATGTAGGCGGCCACGACGAGCGCGACAGCCACGCAGAGGGCGGATCGCTGGTGGGACGGGAAGCGGGACGCTTGTCGCACAAAGGACGGCGACGCGCGGCCCGCTTCGGACCGGCCGGTGAGGGCGGCGATCGCCACGGCGACCGCGAAGAACAGCGGCCCCGTGCAGGCATGCACCTTCGCCACCGTCTTGTCGTCGAGCAGCACGCGGGCCCCGCCAAGAGCCCCCTGCACCACCACCAGCAGCACCGCAGCGACCACGAGCCCCCGCACCGTCGCGCTCGGCTCGCGCAGCCACACGGCCGCCGCGAGGGCCAGCGTGATCAGCCCCACCGTCGCCCCGAGCAGCCGGTGGCCGTGTTCGAGAAACAAGTCCCAGGGGCCGTAAAACCATTCCGCGAACGGAAACAAAAACATGTTGTGCCCGTACGTCGCAGGCCAATCCGGCACCGCCATCGCCGCGTCGTATGTAGTGACGAGCGCGCCGAAGCAAAGCAGCACCGCCGTCACGGCCACGAGCAGGCAGGCGAGGGGGAACGTCCAGGAGATGCCCGATGAAGTCATGATCGACGCACCACCCCGACGGCACACAGGAGGCGACGGAATCGGCGGACGCTCGACGAGCATGAGGCCGCCCCGGCCTCCGCGAGGAGACTTTTGCCGTCACGGAGCCGGATTGGGCGCTGGGTCATCGATCGTCGCTTCAGTGCGCTGCCGCCAGTGCGGCCGCGGCCGCATTCGGCGGGTCGGTCTGCATGAGGTGGTCCTTCTCGACGCCCGGCACCGAGTACTCGTAGGGGCCGCGGTGCACGACCGGCTGGAAGTCGAAGTTGCCGTGGCCCGGCGGGCTCGGCGCGGTCCACTCGAGCGTGTTCGACCGCCACGGATTCCGGCCCGCGATCGGCCCGAAGAACATGCTCCAGAAGAAGTTGGCCGCGAAGATCACCTGCGTGGCCACCATGCCGATCGCACACCACGTCATGAAGGCATTCATCGGCTGGAGGTGATGGAACGTCTCGTAGTGGTAGGCGTCGGCCAGCCGTCGCGGAAAGCCCACCGCTCCGAGAATGTGCATCGTGAAGAAGGTGCCGTTCATGAACAGGAAGGTGAGGAAGAAGTGCACCTTCCCCCAAAACTCGTTCATCGTGCGACCGAACATCTTGGGAAACCAGTAGTAGATGCCGGAAAACACCCCCATCGCGGTGCCCGCGAAGAGCACGTAGTGGAAGTGCGCCACGATGAAGTAGGTGTCGTGGATGAAGATGTCGACCGGCGTGGCGGCCATGAAGATGCCCGACAGGCCGCCGATGATGAACATCGAGACGAAGGCCAGTGAAAACAGCATCGCCGTCGTGAACTGCACGCGGCCGCCCCAGATGGTGCCCAGCCAGTTGAACGTCTTCACCGCGCTTGGCAGGGCGATCATCATGGTCGACACCATGAACGTGATACCGAGAGCCGGGTTCATGCCCGACATGAACATGTGGTGGCCCCACACGATGAACCCGAGGCCAGCGATGCCCGCGATCGAATAGACCATCGGGCGATAGCCGAACAGCGGCTTGCGGGCGAACGTCGTGAGGATGTCGCTGACCATGCCCATCGCCGGGAGGATCATGATGTAGACGGCCGGATGGCTATAGAACCAAAACAGGTGCTGCCAGAGCAGTGGCTGACCGCCGCCGGTGGCCTGCATCCAGTTGTTGACGATGTTGCCTTCGGGAGAGAAGAAGCCGGTGCCGAGGGTGCGATCGGCCAATTGCATGAACCCGGCGGCCGTGAGCACCGGCAGGGCGAAGGCCTGGAGGACGGCGGTGATGAACATCGCCCAGATCGTCATCGGCAGGCGGAACATCGTCATGCCGGGGGCCCGCATGAGGATGATCGTGGTCATGTAGTTGACGCTCCCGAGCATGCTCGACACGCCGACGAACGTCAGGCCGAGAAGCCACAGTGTCTGGCCCCAGCCGGCGCCGGGGGATGACGCGATGTTGGTCGAGAGCGTGGGGTAGCTCGTCCAGCCGCTCGACGCGGCCCCACCCTCCACGAAGAAGCTCGCGCCAAACGCGATGAACGCCGGCCACATGAACCAGTACGACAGCATGTTGAGCGTGGGGAACGCCATGTCGTCGGCCCCGATCATCAGCGGGATCAGGAAGTTGCCGAACGCACCCGCGAGGATCGGGATGATCACGAGGAAGATCATCACGGTGGCGTGCATCGTGAACAGCATCGTGTAGAACTCGGGCGCCATCTGCCCGCCTTCCTGGGCGAACAATTTGCCGAGCACCGGCACGTCGGACCACGGCCAGGCGATCTGCCAGCGGACGGCCAGCGCGAGCAGGCCACCGATCAGAAACCACACGAGCGTGGAAAACAGGAACTGCAGCCCGATCACCTTGTGATCTTTGGAAAACACGTACGTCGAGAGAAAGCTCGCGTGCTGCGGCGCGGGGGCCTGCACGGTCGGCTCGTGGCGGACGGTCTGGGGGGCGCTCGCGATGCTCATGGCGGTCTCCTGATCCTGCTCGGGGCTTATTCGGTGCGGGCGACGGCTGTGGACGGATCGATCTCGGGCTGGGTGGCTTCCTGCTTCGCGTATTGCGACTCGAGCCAGCGGTCGAAGTCTTCACGCGATTCGACCGTCACCCGGCCCTTCATCTTGTAGTGGCCCCAGCCGCAGAGTTCGGCGCAGACGATGTCGAATTGGCCCGTTTCGGTGGCCTTGAACCACACGGGAATCTTCATGCCGGGCACGGCGTCCTGCTTGATCCGCAGGTTGGGCAGGAAGAAGCTGTGGAGCACGTCCATGCTCTTGAGCTGGACGAGAAAATCCTCGTCCACCGGCACGTGCAGATCGTTGACGAGAAACAGATCGTCGGGCGTGCCGAGCGTGCCGTCACGGCCGGGGTATCGCAGCCGCCATTCGAACTGCCGCGCCACCACCTCGACGGAGGGCGCCATCGCCGGTCGCCGCATCTTCACGTCGGCCCAGGTGTTCATTTGGTAGATGGCGAGAAACAGCAGCGTGGCCGCCGGGATGATCGTCCAGACCACTTCGAGGGTGTGGCTGCCGTGGATGTAGGTGGCCGGCCCCGTGGCCTTCGCCGCGTCGTATTTCCAGAGAAACCAAAAGAGCGCCACTTCGGTGGCGACGAACACCACGCCTGTGAGCGCGAGGATGAAATAGAAGAGGCCGTCGATCGCCTTGCCATGCTCCGACACGTCGGGGGGGAGCCAGACGTTGATCGACGGTGCCACGGCGAACGTCGCCACCCCGAGCACGGGCACGGCGAGGAACAGCAGGCTCCACAGGATTCCGGAGAATCGGCTCACAGACAGTGCTCCTCGGGATCAGAACCGGTCGCGGGCCAGCATCGGCTTGTCGGCGCCGAGCTCGCCATCGAGTTCATAGGGAAGCGAACGCACGTAATTGACGATGTGCCAGATCTCCTCCGGCGGAACGGTGCCCTTGGCGGCGGGCATCGGGGCGCCGTTGATGCCGGCATGGATGCGGTAGTAGAGGTCGATCGGACGGCGGCCCCCGCGGTAGATGCCGTGCCGCAAATTCCGCGGCGGGATGGTCCGCGGCTCCAGGGCGTCGCCATCGAGCACCCGGCCAAACTTGTCGAGCCACGCGAGCTGGGCACGGTGCTCTGACAATTCGTCGGGGCTCATGCCGGACGTCGACGCCTCGCGGGCCGCGGCCGAGCCGCTCGACAGTTCCTTGCCGATCTCCACGATCGCCTTGTTCCAGTCGTCGTAGTCGTTGGCCTGGCCGTCCCCGAGGCCCGTGACGCCGTGGCACTTCACACAGTTGGCCTTGTCGCCGTAGAAGAGCTCCTTGCCCTTGGCGATCGAGGCCACGAGGTCGATGTCGGCCGGCATCGGCGGCACCTGAATCTCGGCGTCGGCTGCCGCCTTCCACTTGTCGGCGACGGTCGCGAGCGTTTCGTCGATGAGAAACTCCCGGGTCTCCGGCAGCGTGCCTTTGGCCTCGTCGTCGAGTTCGAAATAGGCCCGCATCAGGGTCAGTTCGGTTTCTCCGCGGATGCTCAGGTATTTCACGTATTCGGCGAGCGCATCGACCTGCGCGGCGGGCAGCAGCGCGAACGACGGCATCGACGTGCCCGGGATGCCTTTGTGAAGCACTCGCACGAGATCGGCGTGGGTCGGCTTGTCGGCCCGCTCGGTGCTCTTGAACTTGAACACGCCCGGGCGGTAGTCCCGCGGGTAGGGATTGAGGAACGCCGCGGTCGGCCCGAGCGCGTCGCCCGTCACGCCGTGGCAATGCGCACAGTGTTCACGATAGAGACCGTTCTTGCGGCCCACGATGTCGCTGCGCACGGGGCCGGCGGCGAGCCGGAGTTTGGCTTCGTCGAGGCCCGTCTCGGGAAGACAGACCGGTTCGTCGGGTGTGCCGAACATCGCCAGCATGATCGTCGCCACCTGCTTCTCCTGGTCGGGCGTGAGCCGCTGCTTGGTGGCTTCGACCATGTTGGGGCGGAAAAAGGCCGGGGGCGTCCTGCCGCAGCCGGTGAGGAAGGCGAGGCACGCGATCAGGCCGGCGAACGCGATCGATGAACGACGAGACATGGTTTCGTGTGTCATGGGAAAGGGATTCAGGTGCCTATTGCCGATGCCGGCACCTCGAGCGTGCCGATATCCTTGACTTCGTCCGGTTGGAGCGTGATCTGGAAGCGGCCCTTCGGAGTCCACTTGAGCGCGGCGTTGTCGAGGCCAAGGGCGCCGCTCGGGCCGGTGGATCGTTCGTGCCAGACCTGAAATTCGAGCTGCTCGCCCGCCGGCAGGTCGGCGATCGTGAACGAGCCGTCGGCGGCCGACACGGCCACATAGCCGTCCTTCCGAAACACCATGTAGGCCTTCATCCACGGATGAACATTGCATGTGACCATCGTGGGCAGACCGGTTTCGGCCTTCGGTGCGTAGGTGGTGGAGCCGCCCGCCGGAATCAGCTGGTTGAAGTCGGAGCCGGCGATGTTCGTGTTGTGCCCGATGGGATCGCTGTTTTTCACCTCGATCGGCTGGCCGACGCGGGCCGCGAACACCGGTGCGAGAAACTCACACTGCTTCTGGTCGAACACGAGTGGTACGGACGGCGGCGTGGCTTCCTTGACCCGGGTGGTCTTCCGGGCGAACACCACGACGTTGGCAAGGCCCTTCGAGGACGGATCGACAAGCAGCGACCGGTCGAGAAGTTTCATGCCGGCCTTGGAACACACTTCGGTGTCTTTGTCGACGACGAGCGGCTTGGCCGTGCCCGGCGCGCCCGCGAAGACAAACCGGCCCGTGAGCGAACCCCAGCCGCTGCCCGTCGCCGCGGCGGCCGCCGGGGCGTTGCCCCCCGACGAGGCCGATGCGAGCGATGTCCGCAGCGTGCGCGCGGCCTCGACGCTGGCCCCGGGCGAGTCGACCCGCTCGGGCCGGCAGCCTGCAGAGACCGACAAAAGTGCAGCGAAAACGGCGACGACCGCCGCCGATTTACTTCTTGAACAGGTTGGCATCGAGGACCATCTCTCCGAGATCGTTGTCGCCGGCGGCGACTTTCACCTTCTTGCGACCCTTGGCGATCTTCTCGGCTTTGCCACCGACGGTGACTTCACCGACATAGCCCGCCTTCTCGTGCCAGATCTGCAGTTCGATCTCGCCGCCGGCGGGGACGTTCTTGATTTCGAACGAACCGTCGGCCTTCGACACGGTGGCATAGGGATTCGGACGGACGACCAGCCACGACTTCATCCACGGATGGATGTTGCAGGTGACCTGGGCGGGAATCGCCTCTTCGCTCGCAAACGTCACCGTGGCCTCGCCGCCGGCGGGAATCAGGTTGTTGGACGGGGAGTTCTTGATCGTCGCGACGTTACTGTTGTGGCCGACCGTGTCGGAATTCTTGATGACGAGCGTCTGGCCCGTCCGCACGACCGCCACGTGGGGGTCGAAGCGGCAGTCTTTGTTGTCGAGCACGACCTTGTCACCGGGGGCTGCGAGATCGGGGTGCACCTTCACGCCCTTGTCGCGCACGAACACGACGACGTTGGCGATGCCCTTGTCGGCGGACACCACGAGTTCCTCCGCGAGGAGTTTGTGCTTGCCGCACACTTCCACGTCTTTGTCGGCCTTGAGTTCGGTCGCTGCGGGGGCGGCGCCCCCGAACACGAACTTGCCCTTGATGGTGCCCCACTCGTCGGCATGGACGGCGGACACGGCGAGAGCCGCCACGGTGGCGAACGACAGGGTCAACGAGGCTTTCATGGGAACTCTCCGGGGGCGGGCGCGAGGGCGGGAATTGAGATCCATCGACACCATTAGTTTAGCGCGATCGGCCGCTGCCGGGAGCCATCCTGCGCCTGGGGCGGCAACGGAGCCGTGGGGGGCGTGTTTTGGGCCGCAGGAGGCGGTTGCGGCGGCTGCTGCTTGAGGTAGGCGTCGAGCGACAGATTCCGCTTCGCGAACGTGTCGAACTGCATGAGGAGATCGGTCAGGGCATCGACCTGATCCTCGCTCGTGCCCGCGTAGAGATCCTGGCTCACCGGCTTGTCGAACGGAATGTTCACCGGCATGCCCGTGTATGGCAGGAATCGCTTCGGGTTGGCGATCCAGTTGTGCACGTAGTCGGGGCGGAGCCGCTCGTGAACCGTCTCGAGTTGGGGAGCAAGGGCCTTCGGATTGCCGGGTGGGGCATAGTCGCCCACGAGATGGCACTTCACGCAGTAGTTGTTGTTGGTGACGATCTTCAACGCACCGGTGAGATGGCCGGGCCGCGTCTTCTCGGTGGCCGCGATCGAGCTCTGGTCGAGCCGCGGATCGTAGACGTACGGGTAGTCGGCTCCGTCCACGGCCGCGAAGTAGTTGACGAGCGCTGCAGCCTCCGTCGACTTGAAGTTGAACTTCGGCATCCGCATCACCGCCGGCGGTCGGATCGTGTGCGGGTTGAGCAGGAACTTGTGCAGCCAGCCCGACTGCACCTTCTTGCCCTCGCCCACGAGTGGCGGTGGCAGCCAGCCCCAGGCGTCGTCCGGCTTGACATTCGGGTTGATCTGCTTCTCGTCGGCGATCACGACCGGGAACAGGAGCCGGGCGAGGTCGCCGCCTTCGGCCGGATAGTGTCGGCCGGCGCGGATCGCGTCTTCAGGCACCATGACGTTGGGGCCGCCCACCGGCCGGGGTTCGCCGTCGACGAGCGCGTCGTGCCAGAGCATCACGGGGCGATGTGGCAGGGCCTCCGTGTCGCCCTCTTCGATCGGCACACCGTCTTCGTCGACGAGCTGGGGGCGGCCCGTCTCCGGGTCGAGCACCGGCATTCCCACGAGCGTGGCATGCCGCCTGCCCTGCCGATCGGTGAGCAGTGATTTCCCGACTTCCTGAGGCGTGAAGTGGGGCGACAAGAACGGATAATCGGCGACTTCCTGCGCTGTCCCGAGCGACTCGGGCTGATAGCGGAGATCCCAACGATCCATCCGCAGCGTGTGGCATCCGCCGCAGTTGTACTGTTCGGCCACAACGAGGCCATGGAGCCTGGCTTCTTCGCGGGGCGACGGCTTGTAGATGAACTGCGGCGCCGGCGGCTCCGCTACGAGGCCGAGCACGAACGTCATCACTGCCTCGCGCTGCTTGGCGTCGAACGGGAACTGCGGCATGCGGTAGCGTTCGTTGTAGCTCTTGTTTTCCGCCTTCTTGTAGTCGTAGCTCCGGGGCTGCCGGAGTTTCTGCCACAGGAATCCCTCACGCTCGTGCGCGAGGAGTTTCTCCAGGAAGAAGCCCGTGTCGGGATCGACCGACTCGGGCGTGACGTGCCCGTGATCCGCGGCAGCGTACGCCAGGTCGGGGGCGAGCGGTTCGTCGCCGGCTGCGGTGGACTCCTTGGCCCCGTGCTCGCCGGCGGCATGGTGGCCGCCGCCATGATGACCCCCGTGCCCGTGTTCGAGTTGGTTCATCACGAAGTGTGCGACCTGCTCGAAGGCGATCTTCGAAGGTTCCTTACGGCCCCAGTCGGCCAGAGCGGCTCCCGCGGCCTTGCCGTCCTCGAAGCCCGGGATGTCGTGGCACGAATAGCACGCGAGCTTGGCGAGCGTCTTCTTGCCGATGTAGTTGAGCAGCACGGCATCCTTGTTCGACGCGTTCATGCCGAGCAGCATCCGCTCGTCACCCTGGATATTCGCTTGATCCGGGCCCAGCCCGTTGCGCAGGACCTCGTCGGCACGCACCGCTGTGAAGCGGTCTTTGAGATACATGACGGCGAGTTCTTCCGTCGCCTTGCGCTCGTCGGATGTGAGCGAGTTGGCCGCCGGGATGTCGGTGGCCTGCCAGTTTTCGGTGGAGGTAAGCAGGTAGGCGACTGCGTCGGCAGCGGGATCGCTGACCGTGCCGTCGGCGAGCGTGACGGGCTCGAGCAGCACGTTCGGCATGATCGTCCGCGGATGGTAGCGGGCAGGCTCACGGAGCCAACTGTAGAGCCAGGCCTGGCCGGTGGGGTGCGACGCGACCTTCGCCCCGATCCGGGAAAGATTCGGGCCGTGCGTGCTCGTGGCCTCCGGGAAGTCGCCGTGCTGGTGGCACGCGAGACAGCCGCGAACCTGCATCACTTTCTTGCCGCGATCGACGTCGGGCCGGGCCGTGATGCCCTCGTAGGGGGCCACATACTCGAAGGGAGCACTCGCGGCCACGAGATAGTTGATCATCGAGCGAATCTCGATCGGCTCGTACCGCTGCGACTCTTCCAGGCCCTTGCCCGACAGATGCTCCCAGAGGCCGAAGAACCGCGGCATCTTCGTCGAGGGACGGAAGTCTTGCGGATTCCGCAGCCAGGCGTAGAGCCAGTCGAAGCCGACCTTGCTGGCCACGTGCCGCAGCGACGGCCCCACCTTGGGGAAGCCGCCGGGCGTCTCGGGCTCCTTGAGCAGCGAGGCCAACTCATGCGAACGTTTCGAGAGCTTGGCCTCGGCACCTGCGGCGGCGTCGCGTTCGATGGCGTCGCGCAGCCGATCCCGCGCCTGCGTGCCGTCGGGGCTTGAACGCACGTCTTCGACCCACCGCTGGACGGTTGAGCCGAGGGCGGTCAGGCCCGGGTCGGTGGCCAGCGATTCGGCGACTTCGTGGTAGTTGGGGGCCAGACGCATGTCGGGCCCGATCCGCTTGTCGGGGCCGGCCCAGCCGTTGATCTCGTGGCAGCCGTAGCAGCCGTACTGCCGGATCAGGTGATACCCTTCCACGAGCTTCGGCGCGGGCGGCTCAGGGAAGCGTTCGCTCGGCTCGAGGTCGACGACCTGGTGGTGGCACTTCAGGCAGCTTGATTCCTCGAACCGCTGCGGCAGCATCGGGAAGATCCAGTGGTGGTTGTTGAACCAGCCGTGTTCGTCGTGCCACTCGTGGGCCTGCTTGGGCGTGTTCGGGGTGTGCGACGACCACTTGAAGCTGGTGGCACTCCCCTGCCCCTGGTGGCAGATCGTGCAGCCGAACGTCTGCATCGGGTGCGGGCTCGTCGAGCCCACGAACAGATCGAGCCGCGGGTGCGTGGAATAGGGCTGCGGCACACCGCGCTGGATCGTAAGCTCGAGCGGCTTGCCCCACGCTGGTGAGTCGAGCAGCGCCGCCACGGCCACGTTGCGGGCCAGCGTCTTGCCGCCGCCGACCGCCGTGATCACGTCGCCGGGCATCAGCCCGGCCTGCGCCGCTGGTGACTCGGGAATCACCACGCTCACGGTCGGATCCTCGGCGCGAAACAGCCCCTGCGGCGCGAGGTGGAATCCATACGCCTGTTCGAGTTGCTCGTTGGCATTGCCCGTGGCCGCGGCTGCCGGCGAGCTGGGCGTCGGCAACGACACGGCGATCGCCTCACGCTCGCAATAGGCCGGCTCCGTGGGCTGGCCGGGGAGCGACTTGTCCATCCCCTTATGGCACGTTGTGCAGCGATCGAACCGGGCCACGTCGCGGAAGTTGTTGTTGAGCGTGAGCTGTGGCAGCCAAATCTGGTCGACCCGCAACGGACCGTTGAACGCATCGAGAACTGGCAGCTCCAGCACCGACTTGCCCACGTTCGGGGCACGGTCTTTGAGCGTCTTCGCGAGCTGCGCGAGCTTCTGGCGATGGTCGGCGAGGTTCTTGGCAGCCGTGTCTTCCGCGGCCGTGAGCTGCCGGAGCGTCGTTTCGAGCGCCTTGCGATGGGTATTGGCCGCCTGGTTTTCCAGCGTGGCGGCCGCCACCTCGGCTCGCTTGGTATCCGCGAGTGCCAGAAGTGCGTCGAGCTTTCCTTGTGCGGCGTCGTCGGCCACGGCGAGCTCGTAGTCAGCCCGGTTTTTGTCGAGCTCGGCCTTCCGCAGCTTCAACTGCCCGGCGGCCAGGTCCTCGCGAAACTTGGCCCGCTTGGCGATGTCGCGAAGCCGTTCGAGCAAATCCCCGCGAAGGGCGAGCCGCTCTCCGGCGTCGGTCTGCTTGAGCAGCATGTCGATGTCGAGTTGGGCCCGGTCGGCCGCCTCGGCGTCGGCGGGCACCGTCCGCACCTGTTCGAGAAACGCCTTTACAAGCGCGGGGTCGAGATCGGCCCGGCGGGCTTCGGCGAGGGCGGTGTCGAGTTCGGCCGATCGCTCCGAGTAGCCGCGCGAGTCTTGCTCGTCGACCCGAGCCGCTGCAGACCAGGTTTCGAGCGCCCGGAATTCCCGCTGGTATTTCTTCCACGGCCGGTTGTGGTCGGCGGCCAGCATGGCGACGGTGGCCACGAGCAGAAGCACGGCCGTCACGCCAAACACGACGTGCAGCGTTTTCAGGTTGCGCCAGGTCTGTTCAGTAGCAGGCATGTGTCAAAAATTGAGTGAGAATTCAGGGATGCTGACGAGGTATTTCAAGTTGAGCGTCCACCGCAAAATCATCTTCAACGGCAGCGACAGCATGAGCAGCATCAAATTCGCCATGATCATGTAGCGGATGAAGCCCATCTTGGCGAAGTAGCCGCGAAACACCGTGACCGCGAGCAGTGGCGGAAGCAGCAGCAGATATCCGCCGAGCAGGGCGAGCCCCGGCGCTTCACGCAGGAAGATGTAGCCGATCTGTGTGAGCGTGCCGGCGCCCTGCGGGGCCCGCGGCAGTGGCTGATCGAGCAGGTTCACCCAGAACATCTGCGGCAGGTCGACGTTGTTGAGCACCTCGACCTTGTAGGGCGTCCAATACTCGAACGGGCCGTAGAAGTTCCAGTTGGGCCCACGCAAAAACGTGCCGAGGATGATGAGTGTGATCCAGAGTTCGAAAAACCCGAACTGATAGACGAGGTAGCTGAACTTCCGCTCCTCGATCGAGTAGTAGCCGTTGCCCTTCTTGTTGAAGTCGAGATACGGCATCGCCATCAGGCCGAAGACGACCAGGCTCGGGAGCACGACGCCCGCATACCACGGGTCGAAATAGACGAGCATTTCCTGGAGGCCGAGGAAGTACCAAGGAGCCTTTGATGGATTGGGCGTCTTGACGCTCGACGCCGGCTCCTCGAGCGGGGCGGGCAGAAAGATCGCCCACACGAGGAGGAATGCCGACACCGCCACCATGCAGATCAGTTCGGTGTAGACGAGATCGGGCCAGACGAGAACCTTTTCGTCGTCGAGCTTTTCCATCGGCGGCAGGCCCTGCCTGATCCGGTCGTCGTTCACCACGGCCTGCTTCGTCGCCACCCAGGTGAAAAACGCGAGCAGGAACACGAGCCCCACGATCGGCACATTGTCGGGCTTCATCACGATCGACGCGAAGTTTGCGTCGGCCATCGACAGGCCCATCAGCACGAGGGCCACGTTGAAGACCGTCCAGGCCGCCATCGGCTGCACGAAAAAACGGCGAAACACGAACAGGATCGTGAAGAGCGCCGTGGTGCCGAGCGTGTAGAGCACGGGACCGGAGAGCTTGTTGACGAGGGTGCGTGCCGCAAGCGGAAGCGACGGCACGAGCGACTCGGAGCCGGAGAGCGCCAGGCTGGCCAGGATCATCATCACGCCGGCGAAGACGGCCCATGTGACGGCCCAGCCGGGCTGCCCCTTCTTCCGCCACAAAATCAGCGCGGCCACCGCGTTCATCAAGGCCAGAGCGGTGTAATACGACCCGAGAAACCCGGCGACGTCTTTGAGAAATAGGCCGTTGGAATGCATGGTGTGGGTCTACAGCGGACCGCTGATGCCGCCGTCCTTTCGCACCCGCCAGAAGTGAATTGCAAGCAACAGCGCCACGGCGAGCGGGATCGCGATGCAGTGGAGCACGTAAAACCGATTCAGCGTTTCTTCACCAACGAACCGCGCCCCGAGCAGGCCGAAGCGGGCGTCGGAGGCGTCGGTGATCATGTCGATGCCGCCGATCGTGAGAAGCTGCTGGCCCGGCCCCTCGTAGCCGAGGATAGGCGTGGCCCGGGCCATGTTGGAGCCCACCGTGATGGCCCAGATCGCCAGCTGATCCCACGGGAGCAGATAGCCAGTGAACGAGAGCAGCAGCGTGAGGAGCAGCAGAATCACGCCGATCACCCAGTTGAACTCCCGCGGCGGCTTGTAGCTGCCCGTGAGAAACACTCGATACATGTGCAGCCATGTGGTGATCACCATGGCATGCGCGCCCCATCGATGCAGCTCGCGAAGAATGCCGAGGCTCGTGACGTCGCGGAGGGCGAGGATGTCGTTGTAGGCCCACTCGAGCGTGGGGCGGTAGTAGAACATCAAGAGCACGCCCGTCACCGTCTCGACCAGGAACAGGAAGAAGGTGACGCCGCCCATGCACCAGGTGAACGACAGCGCGATGCCCTGCTTCTTGATCGAGACCGGATGCAGATGCAGGAAAAAGTTGGTCAGCATGACCACGATCCGATTTCGCCGGTCGAGCGGCATCGGATGACGGAAGATGCTCTTCCAGATCTGGGAGTTGCGGATCGTTTCGCCGATGGCCATGGATCAGTCGCTTCCTGAAGCGTGCATGCTAGACGGTGACGTACGACTCTGACTCGGCCCATTGGCCGAGCTCTTCCTGAAATGTTTTGCTCTTGTCGACCTCGAGCTGTCCGTCGTCGGAAATTCGGATGGCATACCGCTCGAGCGGCCGCGGGGCCGGGCCCTCGAAGTTCACGCCGTCCTTGTAAAAGCCGCTGCCGTGGCAAGGGCATTTGAATTTCTGCTCGGCCTCGAGCCAGTTTGGCGTGCAGCCCAGATGCGTGCAGACGGTTTTGAGGGCGTAAATCTGCTGCTGGCCGGCCACGTCGCTGTTGACCACCCACACGCCGTATTGGGCGACGAACTTCGTCTCGACCTTGCCCGCGGGGAACCCCTCTTTGAATCCCACCTTGAACCGGCTGGGCGGCTCGGCGAGGACGTTCGGAAAGAAAAATCTGGCAAGGCCGAGCGAAAACAATCCGCCCGTCACCGAGAGCGCGGTGAATCCCAACGCCATGAACGAGCCGAGGGCGATCTCGAGAAATCCACGACGGTCTTCCTCGGAGTCGGCCTTCTTTGCGGCAGGCTTCGCGGGGCGTGGTGGCACGGCCTTGAGGACCGCGGGCTTCGCAGCGTGGTCTGCCGCAGCCGCCGGCTTCACGGCGGCGGGCTTCGCAGGCCGCGGCGGCGCGTCAGCCTTGCTGACGGGGCCGGGCTTCGCACCTGCTCGGGCCGCTGCGAGGATGCTCGCCGTGTCGCGGGCGACGGCCGCCTTGGCAGCCACGGGCTTCGCTGCCTTGGCCGCGGCAGGCTTTTCGGCGGGCTGCTTTGCCGTCGGCTTGGGGGCGGCCTTTGTGGGGGAAGGTGCGGGAGCATCGGCCGCAGACTTGTTGGCCCGAGCCATGGCCATGATGTCGGCAACGCTGGGCCGGGCCCCGCCAGTTGCAGGCTTCAACGCGGCCTTGGCAGCCGGCTTTTCAGCGACGGGCGCCGCAGCGGCCGACTCTACGGCATCTGACGCCCCGCTTTCGGCAGGCTCTGCAGCAGGGGCAGTCGCCTCGCCGCCACCTGCCTGGGCCCTTGCGGCAGCCAGGATTTCCGCAACCGACATCTTCTTTCGTTCAGCCATCACAGTCGCCTCGACGGTTTTTCCCACCGGGCGAGCCAATCGCACGACGTCCGCGAACGATCAGCCACGGTGTAAAATCCACTCGAAAAGTTGTTTTCGACCGGGGTTTGGAGAGTTCGTGATTTTTTTCACGAACTCTCTTCAAACTGTATCGACCCCGCGGAAGGTGTCAACGTCAGACCCTTTCGGTTTCACCGCTGATCCGTCGGCATCCTTGCTCCCACACGGGTGATCCAGCCACAATCCGCCCCCGTGCCGTCTGGGCCGTCGTGTCGACGGCTGCGGCGAGAGCCCTTTGGAAGGAGTCTGCCCCGTGCCCCCATCCCGCCGTGTGCTGATCGTGGGCGGCGGCGGGCGGGAGCATGCCCTCGCCTGGAAACTCCGCCGCGACGGCGCCGAGGTGCTCGTGGCCCCGGGCAATGCCGGCACGGCACAGATCGCGGAAAACATTCCCGTTGCCGCCACCGACGTGCCCGCACTGGTGCGCGTGGCCCGTGAACGCAGCGTCGATCTGACCGTCGTGGGGCCCGAGGCGCCGCTCGTGGCGGGGATCGTCGACGCCTTCGCTGCGGCCGGCCTGCGCATCTTCGGCCCCACGGCCCGGGCCGCCCAGCTCGAAGGCAGCAAGCTCTTTTGCAAACAGATTCTGCACCGGGGCGACGTACCGACCGCGATGTTTCGGGAATTCCGCTCGGTGGCCGCCGCCCGTGAGTTCCTCGAAGCGCGCGAAGACATGCCGATCGTGGTGAAGGCCGACGGACTCGCCGCCGGCAAGGGGGTGTTCGTGTGCGCGGATCGAGAGGCCGCGCTCGCGGCGGTCGAAGCGCTCGGCAGCGACCCGCAGTTCGCGGCCGCCGCGAAGGGAATCTTGATCGAGGAGCGGCTCGACGGCGTGGAGGTGAGCGTGATGGCGATCACCGACGGCCGCACGATCGTCACGTTGCCGCCGCTGCAGGATCACAAGGCCGCGTATGACGGCGACCAGGGGCCGAACACCGGAGGCATGGGCGCCTACTGCCCCACGCCGTTCGTCGATGCCGAGCTGCTCGCCGACATCGAGGCCCGCATTCTCGTGCCGACTGTGCATGCGATGCGCCGGGCGAAGGTGCCCTTCCAAGGAATCCTCTACGCCGGGCTCATGCTCACGGCCCAGGGGCCCAAGGTGCTCGAATTCAACGCCCGGTTCGGCGACCCCGAATGCGAGGCGCTGATGATGCTCTTCGAGTCGAGTCTGCTCGACCTGCTCGATGCCGTGGCCGATCGGCGGCTGGAGTCGGTCGAGCCGCCGGTGTGGCGGACGGGGGCGAGCGTGACGGTGGTGATGGCCTCCGAAGGCTACCCCGGCCCCGTGGAAAAAGGCCGGGCGATCCGCGGCCTCGAGGCGGCTGCCGCCTTGCCCGGCGTCGAGGTGTTTCACGCCGCGACGAAGCTCGGGGCCGACGGCAGCGTGCTTGCCGACGGGGGGCGAACGCTCGCCGTCACGGCCGTGGGCGATTCGCTCGCCCGGGCGAAGCTGCTCGCCTATTCGGGCGTCCGCGAAATCCGCTGGCCGGGTGCCTGGTGTCGCAAGGACATTTCCGACAAGGCGACCGCGTTCGAGCTCGCGTCGTCGGCACGCGCGGCCGTCGCTTCGGCCGATGGCCAGGGAGTCGCCGAATGAAACTGCGTGTCGGCATCGTCGGCCTGGGGAGTCAGTGGGACACCCGCTACCTGCCGGCACTTCGCGCGCTGGCCGACCGCTACGAGGTGCGGGGCGTCTGCGAGCAGGTTTCGCACCTCGCGAAACGGGCCGCCGGTGAACTCGGCACCGTGGCCGTGGACGGCTATCGGGCGCTCGCCGCCCGCGACGACATCGACGCCCTGCTCTACCTCTCCGACCAGTGGTTCGGCACGGCGCCGATCCTCGCGGCCTGCGACTTCGGCAAGGCCGTGTACTCCGCGATCTCGTTTCCCGTCGAGCCCGAAGAGGCCCGCCTGCTCCGCAGCCGTGTCGACGAATCGGGCATCGCATTCATGGCGGAACTGCCGCGGCGCTATGCCCCGGCCACGCTGCGGCTCAAGGAGCTCATCGCCACGCGGCTCGGGCAGCCGCGCATGCTCTTTTGCCACCGCCGGGTGCCGCTCTCGCAGACCCCCGCGAGCCCACCGCCGCGAGACCGCGCGAGCGAGGCCCGCGACCTCATGGAGCTCGTCGATTGGTGCCGCTACGTGGCGGGCACCGAGCCGACGAGCGTGGTCGCCGTGCGGCACGCCGACGTGCCCGGCGGACCGACCGACGACTACCAGATGATGAGCCTCGATTTCTCCCGGACCGGCCGCCCGGGTGACGGCGCCATCGCCCAGATCAGCTGTGGCTACTACATGCCAAAGCAGTGGGAGGAGGCCGTTGGATTCCGCCCGCCCCCGGCCCTGCAGGTGGTGTGCGAGCAGGGCATCGCGTTCGTCGACCTCCCTGCGAGCCTCGTGTGGTTCGAGGCGGCGGGCCGCCACCAGGAGTCGCTCGATAGCGAGCGGCCCGTGGGCGAACACATGCTCGTGCAGTTTCACCGCAAGGTCACGAGCCTCGTGCGCGCCCTGAGCGGCCTCGACGACACGCTGCTGGCGATGCAGATCGTGCAGGCCGCCGCCACGAGCCAGGCCGAAGGCCGCCGCGTCGCGGTGTGACGCGGTTTTGAAAGTCGAGTGGGGCGCCGGCTCGGGGTTACCCCGTGCCGTCTCCGCCGGACGGCAGGGCAGCAGATAAACACCCGCACTCGGAGCCGGCGGTACGCTGCTTCATCGCCGAGGGCGATCGCTAGTCCCTTCTCAACTGTGATGGTGCGCTCGGTGTAAGCCGCGTATCTGCCCGTCGGCTCTTCCGCATCGCACCGACCGTCTCCGCCGAAACTACTGAGCCGGCATCCCTTCGGCTCACGCCTCGGGCTTCCTGAGTGGGGGAGGCGAGGGGCTGCCCGTACTCCGGGAGCCGGCGTATTTGACCAGCGGAGCCATGGATGGCGCAGCGCAGGCAAAT
>JBMLMS010000336.1:0-8375 GCA_049243925.1 Pirellulales bacterium | reverse complement strand
CACCAGCCGAAGGCGCTCTGAGGAAGCCCGAGGCGTGAGCCGAGAGGATGCCCGCGATCCCGGCGGCCGGCACGATGCCGAGCCGTCGCTACGGCTGAGCGAGCACGATTCGGAGATCGGCCACGTTCGTGCCCGTGGGACCCGTGCGGATGAGGCCGCCGGCTTGCGTGAGCACGGGATAGGCGTCGCAGCGGGTGAGCGCTGTCGTGAGCGCCGAATCATTTATTGACGCCGCAACAGCGTTATCGATCACGCCGCCTGCCGCGTCGGTCGGGCCGTCCTCGCCGTCGGTGCCGATGCTCGCCACGAGCAGGCCGGCTGGCCAGGCACCGCTTCGCGCCCGCGCCTCGCCGAGCGCGGCGAGCGCCGCCTGCTGATTGCGACCACCGACGCCGTGGTCGGCCGGCACGCGCACGATCGCTTCGCCGCCCGCAATCACCGCCCGCTTCCGCCCATCGCGGGCCGCCTCCGCCAGACGCTCAAGGCCACGGAGGGCGAGCCGGCGGCCCACGGATTCGGCCGGCTCGCCGTCGGTGGCCGTGTCGATCGCCACTTCGTAGCCCAGGCTCCAGGCCGCCGCGGCCGCCGCCTCGACGGCCGTCGTGTTGTCGCCCACGACCACGTGCTCCACGCGGCAGCCGCGCGGCGTGAGCCACGCGCCGGCGACGGCGGTCGGCGTGTGGCACGGCCCCGAGGCGATCACGGCCAAGTCGCTGCCGATCACGTCGGAGAGCACGAGCGCCACGAGTTGGCCGGCGCCGCAGGCGCGCGCGAGGCCGCCCCCCTTCACGAGGCTCAGCTCGCGGCGGGCCGCGTTGAGCGTGGCGATATCGGCACCGGCCTCCGAGAGCGCACGGGTGCAGGCGATCTTTTCTGCGAGCGTCACGCCGTCGCGCGGCGCCGCGATGAGCGCCGACCCGCCGCCGGTGATCACCGCGAGCACGAGGTCGCGGGGCCCGAGCGGGCCGACGAGCGCGAGCATCTCGCGGGTGGCCGCCACGACGGCGGGCGTGGGCAGATTCGCCCCTGCAGGCCGCGTCTCGCGGACCTCGATCCGCTCGAGCACACGGCCGCATCCCTCCGGCACGCTCACGAGCCCGCGCACGCCGTGCCGTGAGAGCCAATCGGGCCCGAGCGCCGCCTCGATGCCGGCCGCCATGCCGGCGGCAGCCTTGCCACCGCCCACGATGACCACCCGCTCGGCAGCGGCCACCGCCTCCCGCAGGGCCGCGGCATGGCTCGCCACGAGCCGCTCGGGCGCGACCGCATGGATCGCCGCCGACCAGATCGCCTGTGCATCCCGCCGCAGATCCTCCATCACTCCCCCGCTGCCGGCGGAAAGTTTTTGGGATCGAACCGCGAGAGGTCGATGCCCCCCTTCGCTTCCTCCTCGAGCAGCTTCACCCGCATCTCGAGCCGCTCGAGCCGCCGCGCGAGCAGGGCCGGGCTTTCCTCGGAGGGCGCTACGGGCTGCGGCCGCGGCACGAGCGGATAGCCGAGCTGCCGCTGGAGGGCCGCGAAGAAGAAGAGCGGATCCTTGCCGCGGTTGGCCCGCGCGATCCGGCCCTCTTTCTCGCCGAAGAGAATCACGCGGTCGGGCCCCGTGTCGGCCAGGCCGCGGGCGAGGGCGTCGCGCTTTTCGAGCCGCCAATATTCGGGACTGCGCACATAGACGAGATCGGCGAGATCGATGAGCCCCACCTGTCGGCCCACCGTGGCGATCCACGTCTGCCACTCGGGATCGAACACCCCGTCGTCGGCCACCGCTGCCAGGCCGAGCGCGTAGTCGAGCCTGTTGCGCGACAGGCACTCGAAGCGGTAGAAGAACAGCCCCTGCGGCGTGGCGTGCTCCGCCCGATAGGCCGCCTCGCGCTCGAGAATCGCCAGGGCCGTGCGGATATCGAACCGCCCGCCCTCCTCCTCCGCCTGCCGCATGATGAAGGTCTGAAAGGCGCTGAAGTAGTGGGGCAGCCGCGACATCGCCGTCGAGAGCGTGCCGACGAGCTTGAGCTCCCCCACGAGATAGTCGATCGCCATCGGCAGTTTTGAGGTGGCGAGCACCTCCTGGCCGATCGACGAGAGCGCCTCCTGGGCGGCGATACCGGCGGTGATCCGCTCGGCGAGCACCCGGAACAGGTAGGCCTGTTCGATGTATTCCTCACGGTCGAGCATGGGGAGGGCCTGGTTTTCGGGTGGTGGACGGTTCACGCCGCTGGGCGGCCGCGAATCCATCCTATAATCAGATTACCGATGCCCAACCGCTTCTCCACGATCGAGGCCGCTGTCGCCGCCATCCGGCGCGGCGAGATGGTGATCGTCGTCGATGCCGAAGACCGGGAGAACGAAGGGGATTTCGTGTGTGCGGCCGAGAAGGCGACCACCGAGATCGTGAACTTCATGATCCGGCACGGCCGCGGCCAGGTCTGCATGCCGATTCTGCCCGACGCGGCCAAGCGGCTCGAACTGCCGATGATGGTCGAGGCCAACTCGACACCGCTCGGCACCGCGTTCACCGTGCCGGTGGATCATGTCACCGCCCGCACCGGGATCACCGCGGCCGAGCGGGCGACGACGATTCTCGCACTCCTCGACTCCTCGAGCCGGCCCACCGACTTCGTGCGGCCCGGGCATCTGTTTCCGCTCGTGGCGAAAGAGGGGGGCGTGCTGCGGCGGGCCGGCCACACCGAGGCGGCCGTCGACCTCGCCCGGATGGCGGGCCTGCAGCCCGCCGGCGTGCTCTGCGAGATCCTCGATGAGTCGGGAAACCGTGCCGATCGCGACGCGCTCTTCGCACTCGCCCGCGAGCATTCGTTCGAGATCATCACGATCGAAGAACTGATTCGTCATCGCCGCACCCGCGAGAAGCTCGTGGAGCGGATCGCCGAGGCCGACCTGCCCACGAAGTGGGGCCGGTTTCGCGTGATCGCCTACGGCGTGAAGTTCGAGCCGCAGCAGCCGCTCGTGCTCGTGATGGGCGACCTCGCGAGCGTGGCCGCGCCGCTCGTGCGGCTGCACTCCTCGTGCTTCACCGGCGACCTGCTCGACAGCCTGCGGTGCGATTGCGGCGATCAATTGCACATGGCGCTCGACATGATCGGCCGGGAGGGAGCGGGCGTGCTCGTCTACCTGCCGCAGGAAGGCCGCGGCATCGGCCTCGTCGAGAAGATCCGGGCCTACCAGCTGCAGGACCAGGGCCTCGACACCGTCGAAGCCAACCTCGCCCTCGGCTACAAGGCCGATGCCCGCGACTATGGCGTCGGCATCCAGCTCCTCAAGGATCTCGGCCTCCGGCAGGTGCGGCTGCTCACCAACAATCCCAAGAAGACAGACGCCTTCATCTACGGAGGCTTCGATCTGGAAGTGATCGACCAGGTGCCGATTCTGCCGCCGGTGCACGAGTTCAACGAGCGCTACCTGGCCACGAAGCGCGACAAGCTCGGGCACGCATTTCCGGAGGCAGGCCGCGCGGAGCGTGCCGCTGGCGGCACGCCGGATTGACCAGCCGGCGCGCAGGGCCGTAGCATCGATCTCCAGTGGCGAAATGGAAACGCCCGCGGAGAGCACGATGGACCGATTTCCCCTCGTTCAGTACGTCCGCGCCCGTGCGTTGTGGGTGGCCTGTGTGTTTGCTTGTCTGGCGACGCTCGGCTGCGGCCGGCGTGAGGCCGACCCGCTCGCCTCGGCGCAGCCCGAGTCGGCGGCCGTCACGGCGGCCCGCTCGCAGCCCGTCACGCCCCCCGCGGAACGGCTGCTCGAGCCCTTCGATCCGCCGGAGCTCGAAGCGCTCGACCGCGACGCCAAGTGGATCGATCGACCGGTGCGCGACAGCCTCGTGCTGCTGCGCGACGAGCAGGCCAAGGAGACGGCGCTCGCCACCGTCGCCGAGGCCCTCGCGCTCGAGAACGATTCCCCCGAGGCCAATGCCAAGATCCTTTCGGCGCTCGGCCGCCTGCCGGCGCCGGGCGAAGCCGATCCCGACGCCCGCATCGACCGGCACGTGACCGGCGACCTCGGCAGCACCAACCCGATCATGATCAGCACGTCGGCCGAGTTCGACATCCTCGGGCTCACGGGCTTCGGACTGTTTTCGTTCGACCGGAAGCTCGAGCCCTTCGCCGCGAGCGACACCGTGGCCGCGTGGCAGACGAGCGCCGACGGCCTCTTCGACAAGGTCGTGCTCCGCGACGATCTCGTGTGGAGCGACGGCACGCCGATCACGGCCCACGACATCGCCTTCACCTACCGCGTGATCATGGATCCGCGGGTGCCCGTGCCGGCGGTCCGCAGCGGCACCGACCAGCTCCGCTGGGTGCACGCCTACGACGACCGTACCGTGGTGTTTTTCCACAAGGAGCCGCTGGCGACGAACGTCTGGAATATCAACTTCCCGGTGCTGCCGAAGCACGTGTACGAGAACACCTGGGAGGCCGATCCGACGCTCAAGGACAGCCCCGAGCACGTGAAGCTCGAGCAGGCGCCCGTCGTGGGCGGCCCCTATGAAATCGTCGACCGCCAGCGGGGCCAGCAGATCGTGCTCCGCCGGCGCGAAAGCTGGGCACAGGTGCGCGGCAAGCAGGTCCGTGAGCCGCCGTTCTTCAAGGAAGTGCGGTTTCGGATCATCGAGGATCCCAACACCTCGCTCCTCGCGCTCAAGAGCGGCGAGATCGACGAAATGATCCTCCTCCCCGAGCAATGGACGACGCAGACGAAGGGCCGCGAATACTACGAGCGCAACACGAAGGCGACGGCCAGCGAGTGGGTGAGCTTCCACTTCGGCTGGAACATCGACACGCCGTTCTTCGCCGACCGCCGCGTCCGCCGGGCGATGAGCTATGCCTTCGATCACGACGCGATGCTCGAGAAGCTCTGCTACGGCCTTTACGAGCCGGCGGCCGGCCCCTTTCACGATGCGTCGTGGATGGCGCCGAAGAAAAAGCTGGAGCCCTCGAAGCAGGATCTCGACAAGGCCGAGGCCCTGCTCGACGAGGCCGGCTGGGTCGATCACGACAACGACGGCGTGCGCGACAAGGAAATCAACGGCCGGCTCGTGCCCTTCGAGTTCACGGTGTTGGTCAACCAGCAGCCGCTGCGGGTGGCGATCTGCACGCTGTTGAAGGAGAATCTCGATCAGATCGGCGTGCGGGTGAACGTGCGGCCGACGGAATCGACCGTGCTCCAGCAGCTCACGCAAGACAAGAAGTTTCAGGCGTATCTCGGCGGCTGGGGGGCCGGCACCGACCCCGACACCTCCGAAAACATCTGGGCCACCGGCGCCGGCCGTAATTTCATCGGCTACTCCAACCCCGAGGTCGACCGGCTGTTCGCCGAAGGCCGCCGCGAACTCGATCGGGCGAAGCGGGCCGAAAAATACGCCCGCATCCAGGAGATCCTCCACGACGACCAGCCCTACACCTGGCTCTATTGGCGGAACAGCTTCTACGGATTCTCGAAGTCGCTCCGCGGCTATGTCTTCAGCCCGCGCGGCCCCTACCACTATTCGCCCGGCTTCGGGAGCCTGTGGATGCCGAAGACGGAGTAGCCGATGGCCGCCTACCTCGTTCGCCGGGTGATCTTCGGGCTCCTGACGCTCGTCGTGATCACCTGCTTCGTCTACGGCCTGGCCCGCAACATGCCCGGCACGCCGCTCACCGTGCAGCTCGGCGAGACGGATCCGAGCCGGAAGTTCAATCCCGAAGACCTGGAGCGGATGAAGCGGATCTACGGCCTCGACAAGCCGTGGCCCGTGGGGTTCGCGCAGTGGCTCTCGAACGTGGCTCGCGGCGACCTCGGCCGCTCGATCTCGCGGAAGCAGCCGGTGGCCACGCTGATCGCCGAACGGATCGGCCCCACGTTTCTGATCTCGGGCACGGCGCTCGTGCTCGCCTGGCTTACGGCGATCCCACTCGGGCTCTATGCCTCGGCCCGCAGCGGCCGTGCCGACGAGCGCATGTCGAGCCTCATGCTCTACGTGCTCTACTCGTTTCCCACGTTCGTGGCGGCGCTCTTTCTGCAGATCATCTTCGCCGTCTGGCTCCGGGGCACGGGCTGGGAGCTGCCGCTCTTCGGGATGAGCGACCTGCCCCCCGACGCGCCGCTTCTGTCGCGGATCGGCGACGTCGCCCGGCACATGATCCTGCCGGTCACCTGCCAGACCTACGTGGGGCTCGCCTACGACAGCCGGTTCATCAAGGCGAACATGGAGGAGGCGGTACGGCAGGACTATGTGCGCACGGCCCGGGCCAAGGGGGCGGGCCCGTGGCGGGTGCTCTTCCGCCACGCCTTTCGCAACACGCTCATCCCGCTCGTCACGCTCCTGGGCCTGTCGCTGCCGGGGCTGATCGGCGGGTCGGTGATCATCGAGCAGATCTTCACCTGGCCGGGCATGGGGCGGCTCTTTTTCGAGAGCATCCGCGAGCGCGACTATCCGACGATCATGGGGCTCACGCTGATGTTCAGCATGCTCACGCTCGCGGGGCAGCTGCTCGCCGATCTCCTTTACTGCGCGGTCGACCCGCGCGTGAGCGTCGAATGAGCGACGCTGTCGCAGCCCGTTCGACCGGATTTTGGGCGGAGGCCTGGCAGAGGTTTCGCCGCAAGAAGCTCGCGATGGCCGCGCTCACCTTTATCGGCGGGCTCGTGCTCACCGCCCTCTTCGCTCCGGCGATCGCCGGCACGAAGCCCGTGCTCTGTCGCTACAAGGGCACGATCTATGCCCCCTGCCTTGGCTACTTCGACCGCCGCCTCGAGCCCGCCATCTTCACGAAGGACCGCTTCCGCGGCACCTACCCGCGGAACCTGAAGGAGAAAGACCCGCAGAGCTGGGCGATCTGGCCGCTCGTGTTCCAGGATCCATACCGGAGCGTGCGGGCCGACGAATGGCCGGGCGAGCCGGCGAACCCCGCCCGAGACGAGGGACGGCCGAGCCGGCGGAATCTCTTCGGCACCGATCAGGCGGGCGTCGACGTGTTTGCAAAGATGGTGCATGGCACCACGATCGCGCTGTTGGTGGGCTTCGTGTCGATGGGCATCGCGGGCACGATCGGGATCGTGGTGGGGGCGATCGGCGGCTACTTCGGCGGCTGGATCGACATGGTGACCAGCCGCGTCACGGAGATCGTGATGTGCATCCCCACCCTCGTCTTGATCCTGGCCGTGATCGCGGTGATCGAGAAGCCGACGATCTGGCACACCATGGCGATCATCGGCGCCACCGGCTGGACGGGCATCGCCCGGCTCACCCGGGGCGAGTTTTTACGCCTCAAGGGTAGCGAGTTCGTGATGGCGGCCAAAGCCTCGGGCGCCGGCCCCGTGCGGATCATGCTCCGGCACATCCTGCCCAACGCGCTCGCGCCGGTGCTCGTGCCGATCACCTTCGGGATCGCGTCGGCGGTGCTCCTCGAAAGCTCGCTGTCGTTTCTCGGCTTCGGCCCACCGCCGCCGACGGCGAGCTGGGGCTCTGTGTTGAACGACGCCCGCAGCAACCTCGCAATGTGGTGGCTGGTGGCGTTTCCCGGGATCGCGATCTTCTTGACCGTGCTCGCCTACAACCTGATCGGCGAGGCCCTCCAGGAAGCCACCGACCCGCGGCTTCGGGAGGCTCGGAAATGACATTCAGGAAGCCCGAGGCGCAAGCCGAGAGGATGCCCCGGTGGCACGACACCGCGGCGCGAATTCCCTTCGGCTCACGCCTCGGGCTTCCCACGAATCACAATGCCCGGAGCGGAAGCGACGGGAATGCGGCTGCCATTCTCGACACACCACGCGAATTCCCTTCGGCTCACGCCTCGGGCTTCCCAACGGCCGAGCTGAATGACGCCAGACAAAATGCCCCTGCTTGACATCCAGAATCTCGTGACTGCGTTTCATACGCCGTCCGGCCGCGTGCCGGCCGTCGATGGGGTGTCGCTGTCGATCGAGCGCGGGAAGACGCTCGGGCTCGTGGGAGAGAGCGGCTGCGGCAAGAGCGTGACGGCGATGTCGATCCTGCGGCTCGTGGCGGCGCCCGGCGTGATCGAGTCGGGCCGAATTCTCCTCGACCGCGACGGCCGCGCCGACGATCTCGTGACGCTGCCGGAGCCTGCCCTGCGGCAGATCCGCGGCGGCCGGATCGGGATGATCTTCCAGGAGCCGATGACGAGCCTGAATCCCGTGTTCACGATCGGCGCCCAGATCGCCGAGGCGGTGACGCTGCATCGCGACGTCACCCCAGCGGCCGCCCGGGCCCGGGCCCTGGAGATGCTCCGGCTCGTGCGCATGGCCGACCCCGAGCGCCGGCTCGACGAGTATCCGCACCAGCTCTCCGGCGGAATGCGGCAGCGGGTGATGATCGCGATGGCGCTGGCCTGTGAGCCCGATCTCGTGATCGCCGACGAGCC
>JBMLMS010000335.1:0-2266 GCA_049243925.1 Pirellulales bacterium | reverse complement strand
GGCGAACGTCCGGCGAGACGGTACGGGGTAACCCCGAGCCGGATTGGGCGAGTTCCGGCATGACAGGCTGAAGCCTGTCCTACATTGCGGCGGCGCGGAGGGCGGCGAGCTCGCGGGTGAAGCCGCCGGAGAGGATCGGGAAGCGGCACCACGTCTTGGGGTCGAGGTTTTCGTCGTCGAGATGAAACGACGGCGCGTACCGCTCGCGCTTCCACTGGTTGCGGCTCCAGAGCACGTAAAACCGCTCGGTCCACGCGGCCAGTTGCCGCGGCTCGTGGTGCGGAAAGTCGACGACGAGCCGCTGCCAGGCTGCGAGCGGCAGCTCCTTGTCGCGGATCGCGAGCCGCTCGATGCGATCGAGGACGTCATAGGGCATGAGGTCGCCCTCGTCGGTCTGCCCGGCGGCGCCCGGCCGGAGTTCGGCGGTCGGCGCCTGGGCGTTGATGGCCGCGAGCGCGGGGATCGGTCCGAGGCCGTCGGGCCCCTGCCGCTCGAGCCATACCAGCCAGCGTCGGAGATAGGCCTTGTCGATGCCTGCGATCGGGGCGATGCCGCCTGAGGTGTCGCCATCCATGGTGGCATAGCCGACAGCCGCCTCGGAGCGATTGCTCGTCGAGACGAGCAGTGCCCCGCGGATGTTGGCGAGCATCCAGACGCCCGGCGCACGCACTCGGGCCTGGATGTTTTGCAGCGCGACATCGTCGCGGTCCCACGTGAGCGGACGTCCCACGGCTTGCGATACGATCTCCGTGTAGCCGCAAACGATCCTGTCGACGTCGAACTCGTGAAACTCGGCCCCCAGCGCCTCGGCGAGCCCCCGGGCCGCCGCACGGGTGACGGGGCCGGAGTTGGCCGTCGACTGGTAGACGCATGTCAGCACGGCATGAACGATCGACGCGAGATTTGCCTGGGCGTTCGCGCCCGCATCGATCCCCAGTCGGCGAGCCACGTCGGCCTCTGCCATCTCCGCGCCGGCGAACCGAATGGCCAAGGCCACGAGGCAGGCGACGGCCGACGAATCGGCGCCGCCGCTCGCCGACACCACGAAGCCCCGTGAACGACTCTTCCGCGCGTAGTCGAAAAGGCCGAGGGCCACGGCTCGCGTGAACTCCTCTTCCTTCACGCTCCCGCCCCGCTCCCATGAATCGCGGTCGTCGTGCGGCGCCCGTGCAGCAGCCGGGTCGACGGGGGCCGGCGTGAAGGCGACGGCAACACGCTCATCCCCCCGGGCGTCGGCAGGATCGTGCGCGAGGCGGGTCTGGGCGAGCCGCAGGGCGTCGAGGTCGACCACGGCCGTCACCGCGGCGGCGTCGCCGAATGCGAATCGCCGACCGGCAGCCACCATGCCCGCGGGCCCCGCCACGAATACGCCGCCATCGTAGATGGCCCGTCCGGCCTCGTTGCCGAGCAGGTTGGCATACACATAGGCCGCCCCGCAGGCCCGCGCCCCCTCGAGCACGAACCGGCGACGAATCTCGTCCTTGCCGAAGGCAAAGTGGCTGGCCGAAGGATTGAGGATCACGTCGACGCCGCGGGCGGCGAGCGCCGCGGCCGGCCGCCCCGCCACCCAGGCGTCCTCGCAGATCTCGAAGCCGATGCGGACGCCGCCGCAGTCGAACCGCAGGTCGCCGATCGGCACGGTCCGTCCATCCACGACGAGCTCCGCCTGCCGGCCGGCCGGCCACGGCCTGAACCAGCGCGGCTCGTAGTGGATTCCCTCGCCGGCGAGGTGCTGCTTGCAGACGATGCCGGCGAGGTGGCCGTCCACGAGAAGCGCCACCGTGTCGTACACGCCGCTCTCGAATCGCACCGGCAGACCGACGGCCACGGCGATCCCCCGCGTGTGCGGCTCGATCTCCTCGAGCACCTGCCAGGCCAGCCGCTGCACGCCGGGTGATTGAAACGTATCTTCACAGCCGTAGCCGGTGATGCACAGCTCCGGCAGGCAGAGAATCGACACGCCGGCCCGCCGCGCCGCCTCGATCGCGGCCACGATCCGGTCGCGGTTGCCATCCCAGTCGAGGGGCGTCTGATTAAGCGCCGTGCCGCCGATTCGAATCAGGTGCATGAGTTCACGCGACGGCGCCTGCCGCCCTTTCGACCATTGACTTTACCTCACCGGCACAGGCTTGGGGTCGACCGGACCATCTCGCTTGACGTTCGCCGCATTGAGTGCGCCGTCTGGAAGCCCGAGGCGTGAGCCGAAGGGAAGACGCGTCGTGTTTCGCCGCCGGGGCATCCTCTCGGCTTACGCCTCGGGCTTTCG
>JBMLMS010000334.1:0-5383 GCA_049243925.1 Pirellulales bacterium | reverse complement strand
AGGCGAACGTCCGGCGAGACGGTACGGGGTAACCCCGAGCCGGCGCCGGGAGCATTATGGGCAATGACAGGCTGAAGCCTGTCCTACACCGGCGTCCTACACCGGCCTGCAGGATGCCGTTCCGTGAAGTCAGTTCACGCTCGCCTGTGATCCCTCGCCGCCCTCGAAGTGCTGGCGGAGGTAGCGGGCCCGCTCAATGTTGCGGTCGTTGGTGTCGAGCTCGACTCCCCGGAGCTTCTGGAGATGGGCCGGCTGGGTGCGCACGAGCAACGAATTGATATCGGCGAGCTTGACGTCGCCGATCAGCCCCAAGAGCACGCCCATGCGGACGCGCGAGAGCAGCTGCATCGTTTCCTCGGCGCTGATCGTCTGGGCGGTGCGCAGGATGCCGTAGGCGCGGCTCACCTGATCGTGCACGTTTTGCTGCGTCTCGCGCACGAGAAACTCGCGGGCCCGCCGCTCGTAGTCGATGAGCACGGGCACCACGTCGCCCACCTGCTCGACGAGCTCCTCCTCGGTGCGTCCGAGCGTGGTCTGATTCGAGATCTGGTAGAAGTCGCCCATGGCCTGGGAGCCTTCGCCGTAGAGCCCCCGCACGGCGAGCGATATTTTGTGGAGGCTGCGAAAGACTTTGTCGATCTGCCGCGTGATCACGAGTGCCGGGAGATGGAGCATGACACTCACCCGGATGCCGGTGCCGACGTTGGTCGGGCAGGCGGTGAGGTAGCCGAAGCGGGAGTGGAACGCGTAGGGCACGACCTTCTCGATCTGGTCGTCCACAGCCCGGATCTGCTCCCAGACACCCTTGAGGTCGAGACCGCTGTGCATGCACTGGATGCGGAGGTGGTCTTCCTCGTTGATCATGAGGCTGACCTGCTCCATGCGGTCGATGGCCACGCCACGGGCACCCTGGGCTTCGGCGTGCTCACGGCTGATGAGCTGCCGTTCGACGAGAAACTGGCGGTCGATGTCCTCGAGCCGCCCGACGTCGATGTACTCGAGGTCCTGCCCGACGGCGCTGCCGGCGATCCGGTCGCGGAGGAAGCGTTCGATGTCGGCGCGGTCTTGCTCGGAAGCACGGCTTACGAATGGATAGTGGGCCACGTTGCGTGCCAGCCGCACGCGGCTGCTCATGACGATGTCCGACTCCGGGCCCGTGCCACGCAGCCACTCACCGATCGACTGCGTCAACGCCTCGAGTTTCATGCATTCCCCTTGGCGGCGTTGCCGCCACCGAGCCAGCGATCCTCGATCACTCGGATCGCGTCGCGGTGTTCCTTGGCCTTCTCGTAATCCTCGCACGCGATCGATTCCTTCATCTGCTGGCGCAGCCCGATCACAGCGGTGAGCTCCTCGGTGCCCTCGGCAAGGTCTGCGGCCGAACGGGACGGCCTCCGGCCCGTATGCTCGGTCGCACCGTGGATGTTCGCGATCAGCGGTTCGAGTTCCTTCTCGAACTGCACGTAGTCGTGCGGACAGCCCAGCCGGCCCTGATTCCGAAACTCGAAGAACGTGATCCCGCACATGCTGCACGAGCGTTGATCGAGCAGGGCGAGTTCCTCCGCCGTCTGGCCCACGCCGAGCGGCCCGGCCAACGCCCCACCGGCCGGCTGGCCCTCTGCCTCGTCCTCGGCCGCCGACTCAGCGGCCGCCTCCGACTGATTGAGATACGTGCGGGCGTGATCCTCACAGAGGTGCAGTTCGCGGACGGCGCCCGCCTCCAATTCGGTGATGTGGAATACGGCCTGTTTTTCGCAATGCTGGCACTTCATGGTCAAACTCGCATGCCGCCGCTGACTGGAAACGCCAGGAGCCCCGATCAAACAGGCCCCACCGGCGTGCTGAATCATAGCAGGCCGCCCGGTCAGGGCATGCCGGAGGGTTGGGCCGCCTTCCACACTCCCCGTTCGGCACGCCATTATTGTTGCTCTTCACGGCGCCGGATACGCTCTGACGTCCGGCCGAGTTCCCGGCCGGCACGGCCCACGAGTCACCGTTTGCCGATGACGCACCTTCCCGACGTCGAGCGGTTCGCCAGCCTGGCCCGATCGGGACGGTTCGTGCCCGTCTACCGCCGCCTGTTCGCCGACGCGCTCACGCCGCTGTCCGCCTTTGCCCGGATCGACGCCGGCGCCTGCGGCTGCCTGTTCGAGAGTGTGGTCGGCGGGGAGAAGGTCGGTCGCTACAGCTTTCTGGGCGCCGATCCCTTCATGACCCTCGAGGCCCGCGGAACCACGGTGACGATCACGCGGCAAGGCACGACGGAGACTCTCGAGACGGCCGATCCGCTGGATGAACTGCGCCGACGGATGGAGGAATTCCGTCCGGTGCGACTTCCCGAACTGCCGCCGTTCACCAGCGGCGTCGTGGGCTACGCGGCCTACGACTCGATTCGCTACGCCGAACACCTGCCCGACTCGCCGCCCGACGACCTTCACCTGCCCGACATCAGCTTCGCGTTTTACGACCGGCTCCTCGTCTTCGACAACGTCACGAAATCACTCGACATCGTCGTGCTCGCCCGGATCGACGACCCATCGCCGGAAGGCGTGGCCCGTGCCCGGACGGAGGCGTGCCGCCGGATCGACGCCACGATCGCCACCTTGCAGGAGCCCCACGCCTGGCCGCCTGCCGCCGACATCGGCCCCCGACGGGAGCCCGAAAGTCTCACCGCCGGCACCGCTGTCTCGACGTTTCCTCCCGAGGCGTTCACGGCGGCCGTCGAACGGGCAATCGAATACATCCGGGCCGGCGACGTGTTTCAGGTGGTGCTCAGCCGGCGGCTCGACATCCCCTTCACGGGGCCGGCCCTCGAGCTCTATCGCACGCTCCGCGTGGTCAATCCGAGCCCGTTCATGTTTTTCCTGCGCACGCCCACGGTGACGCTCGTGGGCAGTTCTCCGGAGATCATGGTGCGTGTGATCGACGACGCCATCACTGTGCGGCCGCTCGCCGGCACGCGGCCGCGGGGGGCGACGCCCGAGGAAGACCGGCAGCTCGCCGAGGGGCTGCTCGCCGACCCCAAGGAACGGGCCGAGCATGTGATGCTGATCGACCTCGGCCGCAACGACGTGGGTCGGGTTTCGCAGATCGGGTCGGTGACCTTGAGCGACGTGATGTCGATCGAGCGCTACAGCCACGTCATGCACATCACGAGCAACGTCACCGGCCGACTCGCCCCGGGGATGACGGCGTTCGACGCCCTGCGGGCCTGCCTCCCCGCCGGCACGGTATCGGGCGCCCCGAAGATCCGGGCGATGGAGATCATCGACGAGCTCGAGCCGGTGCGCCGCGGTCCCTATGCCGGTGCCGTCGGCTACATCGACTTCACCGGCGCCATGGACACCTGCATCGCCCTGCGCACGATCGTCGTGACGGGCGGCAGGGCCCACGTGCAGTCTGGGGCGGGAATCGTGGCCGACAGCGTGCCCGCCAGCGAGTTTCAGGAGACGATCAACAAGGCCAAGGGGCTGCTCGTTTCGATCGAGATGACCGCCGAACGCCTCGGACGCGCGGCGTCGGGACCATGATCGCCTTTCACGACGCGACCCTTTCGTACGGCGGCCGACCTGTTTTGGAGGGCGTGTCGTTCGAGATGCCGGCTGGTCGTGCAGCCGCACTCCTCGGCCGCACGGGCGCCGGAAAGACATCGCTCCTCGCCGCTGCAGCGACCGCCCTCACGCTCGATACCGGCGACATCACGGTGCACGGCCAGTCGGTGCGCCGGGATGCTGCCGCCGTGCGGCGGCTCGTGGGATACGTGCCGGCACGGCCGCCGGCGTGGCCTCCGTGCCGGGTGGCGGAATTCGTCGAGCTTGCCGCATCATCCGCCGGCCTCCAGGGCAAGCCGCTGCGCACCGCCGTGGCCAAGGCGCTCGATCTCGCCGGCCTCGCGGCGCGTACGGCCGATCCCATCGACACCCTTCCCGATGGCAGCGGCCGCCGGCTCCTCCTGGCCAGGGCACTGCTCCACGATCCACAGGTGCTCCTCCTCGACGATCCCTTCACCGCGCTCGATCCGACCGAACGGGCCGGCGTGGAAGCCTTGGTGAGCGACGCCCACCTCATGGGCCGCACGGTGCTCGCGGCCATCGACGACGCCGTCGTGCCGCCCTGCTTCACCGATCTCGTCGTCCTGCATGCGGGCCGTGTCACCGCTACGGGCCCCTGCGAGATCGAAACGGTGGCCCGCGGCCGCAGGCTCAGGTTTTGGATCACGTGCCGGGGGCAGGCGGACGACGCAGCCTCCGCGATGCGCAGGCTCGCCGCCGACGCCCGGGCCGTCGATCTCGACCACGCCGAGGCCGTGATCGATCCGGCCCTCACTCCGCCCGCGCGGCTCGTGGCCGAAGTCGTCACGGCGGGCATCTCCGTCGAAGCTGCGGGGTTTCATCCGGCGTGGACGGCGCAGCTGCTCGACTGACGTCGGCAAGGGCCCCGCCTCGCACGATGATGGTGCGGCAGCTATCGTGACCACACTGTTGCGCCGGGCGAGAGCCGGCGATTGCCCGGCGGACCTCTGGAAACGTGAGTGACATGGACACGGGAACGAGCCTGCCGATCCTGCTCGCGGCCGGCCGCGAGGAAAGCCTTCGGCCGCTGCTCGTGCAGCTGATCGTCATCATCCTGGCCGCTCGGGCCGGGGCGGCCGTCGCCCGCTGGCTGCGACAGCCGAGCGTGGTCGGGGAGATCGTCGCCGGCCTTCTCCTCGGGCCGTCGGTGTTCGGGGCCGTGTTCCCCGACCTGTTCGCGACGGTGTTCAGCGGGGGGCCCAACGGTGGCCAGCTCGAAGCCGCGCTCACGGGCTTCAGCCAGATCGGGCTCGTGTTGCTCCTGTTTCTCGTGGGGATCGAGTTCGATTTTTCCCATGTCCGGCGGCAGGGCGGCCTCGCGGCCGGCGTCTCGCTCGCGGGGGTCGTCGCGCCGTTCACGCTCGGCATCGGCCTCGCGGCGGTGATGGCTCCGCGACTCGCCGCGCTCGGCGCAACGAACACGATCGACACGCGGGCGTTCGCCCTGTTCCTGGGCACGGCGATGTCGATCACCGCGATCCCCATCCTCGGCCGCATCCTCATCGAGATGGGGCTGCAGCGGTCGCCGCTCGGGGCGCTGGTGATCGCGGCGGCAGCCTGCGACGACGCCGTGGGCTGGACGCTTCTGGCCGCCGTGTCGGCCCTCGCCACGGGCAACTTCGAGCCGGCCCGAATCGCCGCCATGGTCGGAGCGACGATCTGCTTCGCCGCGGCGATGCTCCTCGTCGTGCGGCCGGTGCTGTTGCCGCGTCTGGAACGCGCCGTCACGCCTGACGGCCGGCTACCGCTCGGCATGCTGTCGCTCGTGCTCGCGATTCTCTTCGGAGCGGCCTACGTCACGAGCGCGATCG
>JBMLMS010000333.1:0-6464 GCA_049243925.1 Pirellulales bacterium | reverse complement strand
CTCGGCCACGCCGACACGATCAAGAGCGCCAAGAAGATGCTCGAGCGGAAGGACGCCGAGGTGTGGGACATCCTCGAAGAGGTGATCCGCAATCACCCCGTGCTCTTGAACCGTGCCCCCACGCTCCACCGCATGGGCATCCAGGCCTTCGAGCCGATTCTCGTCGAGGGCAATGCCATCAAATTGCACCCCCTCGTGTGCAAGGGCTTCAACGCCGACTTCGACGGCGATCAGATGGCGGTGCATCTGCCGCTCTCGATCGAGGCGCAGGTCGAGGCCCACACCTTGATGCTGGCCACGAACAACATCTTCAGCCCCGCCAACGGCGCCCCGATCATTTCGCCGTCGCAGGACGTGGTGATGGGTTGCTACTACCTGACGATGGCCCTCCCGGGCCGCAAGGGCGAGGGCATGGTGTTCAAGAACGTCGAGGAAGTGGAGATGGCCCACTCGCTCGGCAAGGTCGACACCCACGCCAAGATCCGCGTCAAACTGCCTGCCAAGCGGCGGCTGAAGATCGACAACGAGACGCTCGGCAAGCCGGGCGCGATCATCGAGACCACGGCCGGCCGCGTGCTCTTCAACTCGGTGCTGCCCGAGGGGATGCTCTTCTACAACATTCCCATGCGGTCGAGTGAACTGGCCCGCGTGATCTCCGACTGCTACCAGGCCCTCGGCAGGCGCAAGACGATCGACCTGCTCGACGACATGAATCGCACGGGCTTCAAGTGGAGCACGAAGAGCGGGCTTTCGTTCGCCACCGACGACCTGATCACGCCCGCCAACAAGACAAAGGTGATCGGCGAGGCCGAGAAGGGCGTCATGAAGATCATGAAGCTCTATCAGCGCGGCGTGATCACCGACGGCGAGCGATACAACCAGGTGCTCGACACCTGGACGCACGCCCGTGAGCAGATCACGAAAGACATGATGGCGGAACTCGAGCAGGACACCGACGCCCGCGACGTGCGCCGGGCCGGCTACGTGAATCCGATCTTCCTGATGGCCCACTCCGGCGCCCGCGGCGGCGTGGAGCAGATCCGGCAGCTGGCCGGCATGCGTGGCCTGATGGCGAAGCCGTCGGGCAAGATCATCGAGACGCCGATCAAGGCGAACTTCCGCGAAGGCCTCACGGTACTCGAGTATTTCAGCTCGACGCACGGTGCCCGCAAGGGCTTGGCCGACACCGCCCTCAAGACGGCCGACTCCGGCTATCTGACCCGCAAGCTCGCCGACGTGGCGCAGAACGTGGTGGTGACGATGCATGACTGCGGCACGACGCAGGGCATCACCAAGACGGTCATCTATCGCGGTGAAAAGGTTGAGGTGAGCCTTGCCGACAGCATCCGTGGCCGCGTCAGCCGGGCCAACATCGTCAATCCGATCACTGAAGAGGTGGTCGTGCATGAAGACGAGCTGATCACGCCGAAGGTGGCCCGCCAGATCGAGGAGCTTGGGCTCGAAAAGATCCAGGTGCGCAGTCCGCTCACCTGCGAAGCGCCGCTCGGCGTCTGCCGGCTGTGCTACGGCATGGATCTCTCGACCGGCTCGCTCGTCGAGGAGGGCATGGCCGTGGGCATCATCGCCGCCCAGAGCATCGGCGAGCCGGGAACCCAGCTGACGATGCGCACGTTCCACATCGGTGGCGTCGGTCAGCGGGCCATCGAGGAGAGCGAGAGCCGGGCGAAGCGGGGCGGCACCGTGAAGTTCACCCGCCTCCGCACCGTGCAGAACGAGCAGGGCGAGGAAATCGTGCTCGCCCGCAACGGCGAGATCGCGATCGTCGATCCGAAGGGCCGTGAACTGGAGAAGTTCGAGATTCCCGCAGGCGCCATCCTGAAGGTGAAGGACGACGAAGAAGTGAAGGCCGGCACGGTGCTCGTGCAGTGGGATCCCCACTCGATCCCGATTCTCTCCGAAGTGGCGGGCAAGGTTCGCTACGAAGACGTGGTCGAGAATGAGACTCTGCGTGTCGAGAAAGACCCGAGTGGTCACGTCCGCCGCATGATCATGGAGCACAAGGGCGTGTATCACCCGCAGGTGGTGCTCGAAGACAAAGACGGCAAGATCCTCGACTTCTATTATCTGCCTGAGAAGGCCTATATCGAAGTGCTCGAAGGGGAATCCGTGAAGGCCGGCCACGTGCTCGCCAAGACGCCGCGCGAAGCGTCGGGCACGCAGGACATCACGGGCGGCCTCCCGCGGGTCACCGAGATTTTCGAGGCCCGCAAGCCGAAAGATCCGGCCATCATGGCCGAGATCGACGGCAAGGTGGAACTGCTCGGCGAGAAGCGCCGCGGCAAGCGGACGATCATCGTGAAGAACGAGAGCGGCATCGAGAAGGAACATCTCGTGACGCACGGCAAGCATATGCGGGTGCACGCGGGTGACTTTGTCAAGGCGGGCGAATCGCTCGTCGACGGGCCGCTCGTGCCGCACGACATCCTCCGCATCTCCGGTGAAGAGGAGGTGCAGCGGTATCTCGTTCGTGAGATTCAAAACGTGTATCGCAGCCAGCGGGTCGAGATCGACGACAAGCACATCGAGATCATCGTGTCGCAGATGCTGCGCAAGGTGAAGATCGAGACGGTCGGCGATACGAACCTCCTGCCCGGCAGCGTGATGGACAAGTTCGAGTTCCGTCAGGCCAACGATCGCATCGCCCACGGGCTGCGGATCACCGACAAGGGCGACAGCGAATTCGCCGTCGGCAGTGTCGTGCCGAAGGACGTGCTCCAGCAGGCCAACACCCAGATCGAGGCGCTCGGCGGCACGCCCGCGAAGGGCTCGAAGCCCAAGCCGGCCACGTCCAGCACGCAGCTGCTCGGCATCACGAAGGCGAGCGTCCAAAGCTCGAGCTTCATCTCGGCGGCGAGCTTCCAGGAGACCACCAAGGTGCTCACCGAGGCGGCCCTCGCCGGCAAGGTCGACAACCTCGTGGGCCTTAAGGAAAACGTCATTCTCGGCCATCTCATCCCGGCCGGAACGGGGTTCAACACGTTCCAGTCGTCGGAGGTGCGGGTTCGCCCGGAGGCTCTGGAGTCGCTCCGGCTCGACCGGGAGACGGTGCTCACGCGGCAATTCCCCCTCCTCGAGGCCCAGCAGGCCGCAGATGCGCTGGGGCTGGCCTCCGAGGGACCGGACGTGGCGACCCTGGACGCGGCCCCGGGGCCGGACGAAGCGACCTGAGCGGTCTGTCTGGACTGGCGAGGGCCATCTTGCCGAACTACCGTCGAAGGGGACCGTCTGGCGGCGGCCCCGGATGGAGTTGTGCCATGGCCCGTGCGCAGTTGGTTTCGTGCCGTCTTGCCTGCATCGGTGCGGCGTGCTGTGCGGCGTGGCTCGCCTGCGCCACGCGGGCCGATGCCCAGGTCAACGCCTACAACCCCTACGCCGACAGCCAGGAGCACCTGCCCCCGGTGGCCCCCGACGGCACGCTCCGCTGGGGAACGTTTTACAAGTCGGCGGCCCTCCAGCAGGCCTACGAACGGCTCTGGAACCTGGGCGCCTGCCGCGGCACCAACAAAGCCATCACCGTACCGGTGGAAATGAATAAGGTGGCGATCGATTCGCTGCCCGAGGAGGAGTTTCGCGGGGTCGTCGTCGGTGCCACCGGAACGATTCGTGGCGGCATGATCGCCTTTTCGACGGCGGCCGATCCGGCGGATGACAGTCCGAACTACGTGGCCGCTCTGCATCCGGCCGGTGTCTCGAAACTCACTGTCAGTGGTTCGCTGCCCGCGGCAGCTCTGCGGCCAGGGCTCACCGTACGGCTCCAGGCCAGAGTGGATAGGCGGGGTGTGGCCGCCGAGCCCCTCACGATCCTCGAGGTGATCACGCCGCCATCCGGCTTCAAGCCCGGGGCGATCGAGCCCGAACGCGACGCAACCATCGTGGGCACCGTGACGCGACTCCACGGGGGCACTCTTCACGTGCAGGTGGCCGCCGGAAAGATCCGTCGGCTGTCGATCCCTCTCGCCGCCGACGCTGCGGTGCGAGTCGATGCCGGCCAACTCGATCTCGTCGCTCCGGGCGACATCGTGTCGCTCACCGGCCGAGTGTGGCGTGGCGAAGGGTGTGTCGGCGAAGGCACCGTCTTCGCTTCCGTGGTCACCGTCATCAAGCCGGTGCCGGCGGCTGCCGCCCCTGCCGTGGACGAACGACTCGGAGCGCTGACACCGTAGCCCGGGCTCTGGCCGGTAAAACAGGGCAACGCTGGAAATTGGTCAGCGACGACGGCTAGAGTACCGTGATCGGCCAGGTTCAGGGTCACGGGCGTCCCCATGAAGCTTTCGAGTGCGTGGATCGTGGTCGAAGATGGCCAGCGGCCCGCAGGGCTCGTGGCGGCCCGGACGCTCCGCAAACGGCTCGACACGGTGTGGCGCGAGCTCACCGTGGCCGGGAGCGGCTCCACCCGCGACGTCGCATGCGTCCATCGGCTGAGAGTCGCCACGCGGCGTGCCCTGGCTGCAATCGATGCCTTCCGAGACCTGCTCCCGACCAAACGGGCTGACTGGTACACGAAGCAGCTCCGCCGCATCCGGCGAGCCGCGGGAGAAGCTCGGGACCTCGACGTGCTTACCGAACGCCTGACGGCGGAGCCGGAGGATTCCGGAAGCGGCCAGGCCCGCCGCCGGCTCGTGTCGATGCTCTCGAAGCAGCGCGAAGTCTCGGGCCAGCCGATCCGCCTCGCCTACGAGCGGCTCGTCGACACCTGGCTCGACCGGATTGAGCAGCTGCTGGAAGGCGTCGCGACCGGCCGTTCACAGCCGACGTTTCGCACCTACGCGCGGAACCGCTTTCAGCCCATGATGCGCCGGTTTTTCACGGCCGCCGATCGGAAGCTCCGCTCGGCGGATGAAATGCATGCCTTGCGGATCGAAGGCAAGAAGCTGCGGTATGCGATGGAAATTTTCTCGTCGATGTTCTCGCCGCGGATGCGTGCGCGATGTTACGACGCCCTCGAGAAGCTCCAGGAGACGCTGGGAGACTTCACCGACCACGCTGCGGCGGCGGATCGGCTACGGAGGCTCGCCCACGAACCGTCGGCCGCCGCAAATCGCCACGTGCTCGAGCAACTCTGCGCACGGGAAGAGCAGCGGGCTGACAAGGCTCGCAAGGCGTTCACGAAGTGGTGGGATGCCGATCGGCGTCGAGCCCTCCGCCGCCGCTTCGAGCAGACACTGCGACGCGCATCTGCCTGACCGCCCATGCCACCCACCCCCCAGCCCCCCTCGCGATATCGACCCCTCGTGGGGCTCGCAGGTCAGGTGGCGCTCGGTATCGGCCTGGCCGCCTGCGTGTGGTGGCTGGCGCGGGTTGCGACCGATCAACCGGAGCCGGCACTGCGGAGTGGGCCGTTTACCGCCACGCAGGCAGGCCCCGAGGCACCGTCTGGCAGCGCCCCCGAGGGCATGGCCTGGATTCCGGGCGGTGAGTTCTCGATGGGGTGCCTCGACCCGCGGGCGATCCCGTACGGCGGCCCTGATCCGATGGCCGACGCCCGGCCGGTGCACCGTGTGCACGTCGATGCCTTCTGGATGGACACGACCGAGGTGACCAACGCCCAGTTCGCTACCTTCGTCGCCGCCACGGGATATGTCACGGTTGCGGAGCGCGTGCCGAAAGCCGAAGACTTTCCAGACGCGCCTCCGGAAAACCTCGTCGCCGGTTCGGTCGTCTTCACGCCCCCCGCCGAGGCCATCCCGCTCGATAATCACCTGCGGTGGTGGGCCTATGTGAAGGGCGCCGACTGGCGGCATCCGCTCGGCCCCGGCAGCTCCATCGAAGGCCACGCACAGGAGCCTGTCGTCCACGTGGCCTACGAAGACGCCGAAGCCTATGCGCAGTGGGCAGGCAAGCGACTGCCAACCGAGGCCGAGTGGGAATTCGCGGCGCGGGGTGGCCTCGCGGGCGACCTCTATCCCTGGGGCAACGAATTTCGGCCGGGGGGCCGATCGATGGCCAACACGTGGCAGGGCCGCTTTCCTGCCGAGAACACCGCGGCCGACGGTTTTCCGGGCCTCGCACCGGTGGCCCGTTTTCCACCCAACGCCTACGGCCTCCACGACATGTCGGGCAACGTGTGGGAATGGTGCGCCGACTGGTATCGGCCCGACACCTATCCCAAGGCGCTCGCAACGGCGGCAGTGGCCGACAATCCTCGCGGCCCAGACTCGAGCTTCGATCCGCAGGAGCCGGGCCAGGCGAAGCGCGTGCAGCGCGGAGGCAGCTACCTATGCTCGGAATCGTACTGTGCCCGCTACATCGTGGGCTCGCGTGGCAAGGGCGAGATCTCGAGCGCCACCAACCACATCGGCTTCCGCTGCGTGAAGGCGCCGTAAGGCTTCTTGGAGGACAGGCTTCAGCCTGTCACTGCCCGAACACGCCAGATCCGGCGCGGGGTTACCCCCGACCCTCTCGCCGGACGTTCGCTGCCGGCTGGCTGTCGCGCCCTCGCCGCC
>JBMLMS010000332.1:0-1957 GCA_049243925.1 Pirellulales bacterium | reverse complement strand
TTCTCGACGCGGCCGTGATACACGTTCACGTTGCCGAGGAAGTCCATCACGAACGGCGTGGCCGGCTGGTCGAAAACCCCGTCGGGCGTCCCCTCCTGCTCGATGCGGCCGTGGTTCATGACGACGTTCCGGTCGGCCAGTTCGAAGGCCTCCTCCTGATCGTGCGTGACGAACACGCTCGTCATCCCGATCTCGTCGTGCAGCCGCCGCAGCCATTGCCGCAACTCCACGCGAACCTTGGCGTCGAGGGCCCCGAAGGGCTCGTCGAGCAGCAGGATCTTCGGCCGGATGGCGAGGGCCCGGGCGAGGGCCACCCGCTGCCGCTGGCCGCCGGAGAGCTGCGCGGGCTTGCGCCCACCGAGGCCCTCGAGCCGCACGAGCCGGAGCAGTTCCTCGACCTTGGCGACAACCTCCGCCTGCGGCACCTTCCGCACCCGCAGCCCGAAGGCGATGTTTTCAAACACGCTCATGTGGCGGAAGAGGGCGTAGTGCTGAAACACGAAGCCCACCTCGCGGTCGCGGGCATGCCGCCCGGTGATGTCGGCGCCGTCTTCCTCGATCGAGCCTGTGTCGGCGAATTCGAGTCCGGCGATGATCCGCAGGAGCGTGGTCTTGCCCGATCCCGAGGGGCCGAGGAGCGCCAGGAGCGTGCCCTCGGGCACTTCGAGCGAGACATCGTCGAGGGCCTTGAACGAGCCGAACGACTTCGAGATTTCGCGGACGTGAATGCTCATGCGACGGCACCCTCCACCTTCGTGTGGTCAAGCGAATCGGACAGGGAACGGGCGGCTTCCAGTTCGCGAGACTCGGCTTCGAGCCGCCGTTCGATCACGAACTTGGCGACGAGCGTCACGAGCGCGAGGCAGGCGAGCACGCTGGCCACCGCCATCGAGGCGGGCTGCCGGTATTCCTGGAACAGTTTTTCCACGCGGAGCGGCATCGTGTCGGTGGCCCCGGCGATGTGGCCACTCACCACGTAGACCGCGCCAAACTCGCCCATCGCACGGGCGTTGGCCAGCACGATCCCGTGCAGGAGCGCCCAGCGGATGTTCGGCAGCGTGACCCGCGTGAACACCTGCCAGCCGCTGGCGCCCAGGCTCACGGCCGCCATCTCTTCCTCCGGGCCGATCGCCTCCATCACCGGGATCAGTTCGCGGACCACCAGCGGCAGCGTGACGAACGTCGTGGCGAGCACGAGGCCGGGCCACGAAAAGATGATCTTCCAGTCGAGCCAGGCGAGCGTGGGCCCGAGGAGCCCCTGGCGGCCGAAGATCAGCACGAGCGCCAGGCCGGCCACGACGGGCGACACGGAAAACGGCACGTCGAACAACGAGATCAGAAGCGACCGACCGGGAAAGCGAAACCGCGCCACGAGCCAGGCCGCCGCGATACCGAAGACGGTGTTGATTGCCACGGCCACTGGCGCGACCGTGAGCGAGAGCCAGATGGCATGCCGGGTGTCGGGGTCGTGGGCGAGCGCGGCCCACCAGGCGCCAGGCCCGCGGGCAAAGGCCTCGTAAAACACGCTCACGAGCGGCACCACGATCAAGAGGCCCACGACGCCGACGGCGCCTGTGGCGAGCAGCGTCGCCAGCGGCTTCGAGTGGCTCGTGGATGAGTGGGTGTGGGCCATGTGATTGCGGGTCGGGTTACTGGGCGTTGCGGGCGAGCCGTTGCTGGAGGGCGTTGACGACCACGAGGAGCGTGAGCGACATCGCGAGCAGGAGCACCGCCACGGTCGTGGCTTCGGCGTAGGCGAATTCCTCGAGCCGGGCCACGATCAAGACCGGCGCGATCTCGGTCTTGAACGGCATGTTGCCCGAGATGAAGACGACCGAGCCGTATTCGCCGAGCGCCCGGGCGAGGGCCATGGCGAAGCCCGTGACGACGGCTGGCAGGATCGCCGGGAGCACGACCCGGAGGAACGTCTGCGTCCGCGATGCCCCGAGGATTCGTG
>JBMLMS010000331.1:0-4396 GCA_049243925.1 Pirellulales bacterium | reverse complement strand
TGGAGGGCGAAGGCGAACGTCCGGCGACGGGATATGGGGAGCCCGAAGCCGGCGCCTTCAACGAAGCCCGCGTCGCCAAGCTCAAAATGTGACGATGCGACCGGTGGCTTCGTCGCCTTCGATGCGCCCGGGCAGGAGCTGTGATTCGATCGTGGGGATGTCAGGGCGGTGGGCGATGCCGGCCAGGTCGAGGAAGTTGGCGAGCAGGCGGAAGCCGTGGTCGGTGAGGATCGATTCGGGGTGGAACTGCACGCCCCAGAGGCGGTCGGGGCCGTGTTCGATCGCCATGATCGTGCCGTCGTCGTCACGGGCGGTGACGACGAGGCCGGGCGGGAGCGTGGCCGGATCGATGACGAGTGAGTGATACCGCGCGGCCGTCATCGGGCTCGCGATGCCGGCGAAGAGATTGATCGCGTCGTGATGCACGAGGCTCGACCGGCCGTGGACTGGCTCACGGGCCCGCACGATTCGAGCGCCGAGGGCCGCGGCGATTGCCTGGTGGCCGAGGCACACGCCGAGGATCGGCACGCGGCCGCGAAATGCCTGCACGGCGGCGATCGAGCAGCCGGCCTCGGCCGGCGTGCAGGGGCCCGGCGAAATGATGATCGCCTGCGGAGCCAGCCGCGCGATGCCGGCCACGTCGAGCGCGTGGCTCGAGTGCACGGCCGTCTCCACGCCGAGGAGCTCGACGTAGCGGGCGAGGTTGAAGACGAAGCTGTCGCGGTTGTCGAGGACGAGGATCATGACCGGCTCGCCGCCTCCCGTCCGGTGGCGGCAGACACTGCGTCGAGGACGCGGAGCATGCCTTCCGCCTTGTGGAGCGACTCGGCGTGTTCGGCCGCCGGATCGCTCGCGGCCGTGATCCCGCCGCCGGCGGCGAACGTCACGAGCCCGGGCGTCGCCACGAACGTGCGGATCAGGAGGTTGAAGTCGGCCGTGCCGTCGAAGCCGATGTAGCCGAGCGAGCCGCAGTAGGCGCCGCGGGCGAAGCCCTCGAGCTCGGTGATGATCTCGCAGGCGCGGTGCTTGGGCGCGCCCGTCACGCTGCCCCCGGGAAGGGCGGCTTCGAGGGCGTCGAGCGACGTCAAGCCGCGGCGCAGGCGACCGGCCACGATCGACACGAGGTGTTGCACGTAGCGGTAGCGTTCGAGCCGGCAGAGAGCCTCCACACGCACGCTTGCCGGCACGCAGACCCGGGAGAGGTCGTTCCGCACGAGATCGACGATCATCACGTTTTCGGCACGGTCTTTCGCGCTCTCTCCGAGATCGTCACCGGCGTAGAGATCGGCCTCGGGGCTGGCGATCACGCGGCGCGTGCCCTTGATGGGGTGCATCCGCACGGTGCCGCGGGTCACCTGCAGAAACCGCTCCGGCGACATGCTCGCGATCCGGCAGGTGCCCGCGTCGAAGAAGCCGGCGAAGGGGGCGGGGTTGAGCGTGCGGGCGCACGTGGAGAGATCCACGGGATCGACGCTTGTCGCCACGGCGAACCGCTGGGCGAGATTCACCTGAAACACGTCGCCCGCCCGCACGAATTCGATGCCCCTTTGCACCATCTCGCGATAGGCCTCGGCGGAGTGCGTGGCGAAGACGTGCGGGTGGGTCGGCAGCGGATGCTCGGCGCCCGGTGGGAGCGGTGCCGGGGGTGCGGCCGCCGGCCGGCACGGTTCTGGGGCGGCGAGCCGCTCGAGCAGGGCATCGAGCCTGGCCGTCGCCCGTTCGCGGCGGGCGACGGGGCCCTTCGCCGGCACGCCCTGCGAGATGATCCAGCCGCGGCCGGCATCGTGGTCGAAGGCGACGACGACGTCGTAGACGTGCAGCGCCACGAGCGGCACGCCGGCGGCCGGAGGCTGTGGTGCATCGAGGCCGAGCCGCGCGAGCCCGCATTCGTAGGCCACGAGCCCGGCCACGCCGCCCTGAAACGGCGGCAGGGCGGGGATCGTGGCGCAGCCGAGGTCGGTGAGCAGGCCGCGGAGCGCAGCGAACGCAGCGGCGATGTCGGCGGCGCTGCCATCCGCGGGCACGACCACCGAGTGGATCGGATCGGCCGCCACGAACGAATACCGGCCGAGCCGGGGGAGCTCGACGTCGGGCGCGTCGTGTGCCGGCCGCTCGTCGAGCGCGGCGCTATCGAGAAACACGACATGCGGCGCGGCGGCGAGCCGGCGGAACACGGCCGGCGCCGTCACGTGCGGGGCGAGTTCGGCGACGACCGCGCCCGAGGCGGTGGTGAACCGGCGGGTGACGAGCGGCGCGGCGGTGAGAGACTCGGCGGGCGCGGTCATGACGAGCGGGCGACCTCGTCGGGCGTGGTGTCGGCTGCCGTCTCGGCAACGCCGGCCTTGCGGGCGACGTCGGCGGCGGCCCGCGACGGGCCGTGAGCGATTTCGGGCTGCGTGAGGTGCCCCCAGTCGAGGGCCTGATCCTGGCGGTAGTCCTTCGAGAGCGTGAGGGCCGTCACGGCCTTCGCGATCTCGTAGCCGAGATAGAAGGCGTGGCTCGGGTCGATGTCGGGCCGGGCCGCCTCGAGCTCGGCGAACAGCGAAAAGGGATCGCGGGCGGCCAGATGCAGCCCCGCGCCTACGACGTGCACTTCGCCCCGCTCCGCGAACACCCGGATGTTCGGATCGCGGATCGCGCGGGCCAGGGCGGCGAGAGCCTCGGGGCCGTGTGCCTGCGGCTTGCCCGCGCGGAGCGTGACGAGCCGTGGCTCGACGTGCTTGGGAAGCGTGCGGTTCGTGACGGCGTGGTGCACGAGCGCGCGGCCGAGGGCGCATTCGCGCACGCTGCTCTTCGCCCAGTGGATGACTTCGGTCGTGAGCACGGAGCGAATGCCCGTCTCCTGGCAGAAGCCGAGGAGCAGCGTGTTGATGCCGGCGGAATCGACGTCGGTGAGTTCGGTGAGGTTGCCGATTCCCATCATCATTTCGGCGCCCGGGTGACGGCGGCGCACGTCGAGGTAGCGGCCGAGGCTCGCGGCGAATCCGAAGCCGATCGGTTCGAGCACGGGATCGAGCCGGCAGGGCACAGCTGCCGCGGCGAGCCGTGCGATCGTGTCGTCGAAGCCCGCGAGCGTGGCCGGCACGTCGGGCACGACGACGACCTCACAGCCCCAGTCGGCGGCGGCCGCCACGTTTGACGAGTTGACCGAGAGCACGAGGCTCGCGCCGGCCCGCACGGCGGCCGCGATCTCCGCCGAGTTGAAGCTGTCGATCGACACCTTCATCCCCTCGGCCGTGAGCATGCCCACCGCGTCGCCGACGCCCGCCCACGTGTCGCCCGGGTCGCAGCCCACGTCGATGCGGTCGGCCCCCGCGGCGATGAGCCGGCGGGCCTCGGCGAGGAGCGCCTGCCGCGAGAGCCGCGGCGCGTGGTTGATCTCGGCGATGATTTCGATGTCGAAGCCGCCGTAGTCGGCGAGGTCGCGCGACTGCTGGCCGAAAAACTCGTCGAGCCGACGCAGATCCTCGGGGCCGCGTTCGACCGGCACGTCGGTCACTCCCTGAAACGCGTCGAGCGATCCGCTGCACGCCCCGGGCAGGATCACCCGCGTGGTGCCGGGGGGCACGACGAGCCGGCGGGCGATCCAGGGCGTGGTCATCAGGGCCGCCACGGTGATGTTCAGCACCTGCACCGTGCACTCGAAGCCGACCCGCGGTGCGAGGGCTTCGAGCACGTGCCGCAGCGAGTGCTCTGCAAGCTTGCCGGTGACGAAGTGGATGCGTTCGCGGGCGTGGGTCACAGGCGCAGAGCCGACGGAGCGGGCGGGGGGCGGCGGACTGCCGGCCGCACGGTATTGTAAGCGAGGCCGGCGACGGGGTGTCGCGGCTCCGACCTTCCATGCCTGGCGTTCAATGATTCTCGAAGGACTCGTCACCACCTGCGATGCCGACGGCCGAGTGCACCTGGCCGCGATGGGGCCCGAGGTCGACGAGGCCGGGGTGGCGGCGGGCAGGATCGACCGGCTCGTGCTCAAGCCGTTTGCCACGAGCCAGACGGCCGAGCATCTCGCGCGGCTGGGGGAAGGAGTGTTTCATGCCACCGACGACGTCTTGCTCATCGCCCGCGTGGTGACGGGAGCGGCGGGCTCTCCGCCGGCGTGCCGGGCGGCTGAGTCCGTGCAGGGCTGGGTGCTCGACGACGCGTGCCGAGCGTATGAATTCGAGATCGTGGCGGCCGACCGCTCGGGCGAGCGACAGCGGCTCGAGGCCCGTGTAGTCGCGACGCACGAGGGGCGGCCGTTCGTGGGGCTCAACCGGGCGCGGCATGCCGTCGTGGAAGGGGCGATTCTCGTGACGCGGGTGCATCTGCTCGGGGCTGAGGAGGTGCGGAGGCGGCTGGCGGAGCTGCGCGTGCTCGTGGAGAAGACGGGGGGCACGCGCGAGCACGAGGCGTT
>JBMLMS010000330.1:4586-6443 GCA_049243925.1 Pirellulales bacterium | reverse complement strand
GTGAAGCCCAGGATGGGCGCAGCGAACGTCCGGCGAGACGGTACGGGGTAGCCCCTCGCCGGGTTGGGCGTAAAAACGTGACAGGCTGAAGCCTGTCCTACACCACGCGCTGATTGTGCCGGTTGTGCGGGCGGGTGCGGAGAGTCGCGGAGCCGTGAGGTAGACTTCGAGGCATGAATCCGACTCGGTCCGCCACGCAGCCGCTCGTTCGCCCCGATATCGCCGCGCTTGCCGGCTACGTGCCCGGTGAGCAGCCGCAGGGGGGCAAGTGGATCAAGCTCAACACGAACGAAAACCCCTACGCGCCGTCGCCCGCCGTGGCCAGGGCGCTTGCGGCCACGGCTGCCGGCCGCACGCTCGCCAAGTATCCCGATCCGCTCGCGACCGTGTTTCGGCTGCGGGCCGCCGAGGTGCTCGGCGTCGATCCCGAATGGATCCTGTGCGGCAATGGCAGCGACGACCTGCTCACGATCCTCGTTCGTGCGTTCGTCGGGGCAGGGGAGTGCCTGCGGATGCCGTATCCGAGCTACATCCTCTATCGCACGCTCGCCGGCATCCAAGGGGCCGAGTGCGACGAGTTTCACTACGAACGCGATTGGTCGCTCGCCGATGGATTCGCGGCACCGCGGACGGCTGCCGGAGCCGACGTGAAGCTCGCGATCATCGCCAACCCCAATAGCCCGTCCGGCACGCTCCTTTCACCGGGGCGAATCCGCGATCTAGCCAACCGCCTCCCGTGCGCCCTCGTCGTCGACGAAGCCTACGGTGATTTTTCCGACACGAATTGCCTCGATCTCGTGAAGCAGAATGAGCGGGTGATCGTGACCCGGTCGTTCAGCAAGTCGTATGCATTGGCCGGCCTACGATTCGGGTTTGCCGTGGCCCAGCCGCACGTGATCGAGCAGTTGCTCAAGGTGAAGGACTCCTACAACTGCGACGCCCTCTCGATCGCCGCGGCCACCGCCGCCATCGACGACCAGGTGTGGCTCGCCGACAACCGGGCGAAGATCATCGCCACGCGGCGGCGGCTCACCGACGCGATGCGAGGGCTCGGTTACGACGCGCTCGACAGCCAGGCCAACTTCGTGTGGTGCACGCACCCCGAGCGGCCGCACAAGCCGGTGTACGAGGCCCTCAAGCGGCAGGGCATCTTGATCCGCTTCATGAACTACGCAGGCTGGGGTGACGGCCTGCGGATCACCGTGGGCACCGATGACGAGATCGACGCCTTTCTCACCGTGATGAAGACCATCTGAACGTTCTATCCGAGGCTTCCGAACCCATCATGGCCCGCACCGCATCCGTGACCCGCAACACCGCCGAGACCCAGATCACGCTCACGCTCGGCCTCGATGGCACAGGCAGGGCCGACATCGAGACTGGCGCCGGCTTCTTCGACCATATGCTCACGCTGCTTGCGGGCCACTCGCTGTTTGATCTCACGGTGCGCTGCAAGGGAGATCTGCACGTCGATGGCCACCACACGGTCGAGGACGTGGGCCGGGCGCTCGGCCTCGCGCTCAAGGACTGCCTGGGCGAACGCCGCGGGATCCGCCGCTACGGCCACGCAATCATCCCGATGGACGAGGCCCTCGCGACCGTAGCCGTCGATCTCGGCGGCCGGGCCTCCTGCATCTTCGCCGTGGATTTTCCCGTGCCGACGATCGGCACGTTCGATGCCCAGCTCGTGGAGGTGTTTTGGGAGAGCGTGGCTGCCACGGCGGGCATGAACTTCCATGCCATCCTCCACCACGGCCGCAACGGCCACCACATCGCCGAGGCCGTCTTCAAGGCGGCGGCGCGGGCACTGCGGGCCGCGGTGGAAGCCGATCCCCGCCAGCCCGGCATCCCGAGCAC
>JBMLMS010000330.1:0-4486 GCA_049243925.1 Pirellulales bacterium | reverse complement strand
CATGGAACCGCTCGATTCCGGTCTGCATGTCGCTGGGCTGACGGAGTTTCTCGCCAGCCCTGCGCCGGCGGCCGCGGACCTCGAGCCGGGCGCACGGCTCGGCGACGTGACGATCGTGCGACTCGTCGGCGAAGGCGGCATGGGTCGTGTGTACGAAGGCCTGCAGGGAATGCCCTGCCGAACCGTGGCCGTGAAGATGATCCGCCCCGGCGTGCTCTCGCCCGCCGCCGCTCGCCGCTTCGAGCACGAGGCACAGATTCTCGGCCGGCTGACGCACCCCGGGATCGCCCGCATCTATTCCGTCGGCATGCAGCCGCTTGCCGGCGGAACCGTGCCCTATTTCGTGATGGAATATGTCGAGGAAGGAAAGTCGATCACGGAGTTCGCCACGGCACGCGGGCTCGGCATGCGCGACCGCGTCGTTCTCTTTCGCGAGGCCTGCCGCGCGGTCGGCCACGGCCACCAGAAGGGGGTGATCCATCGCGATCTCAAGCCCGGCAATATTCTCGTCGACGCCGCAGGGCATCCGAAGGTGATCGACTTCGGCGTGGCCCGTAGCACCGACGCCGACGTGGCTCGCACGACGATGCTCACCGACGTGGGCCAACTCGTCGGCACGCTGCAATACATGAGCCCCGAGCAGTTCGACGGCGAGGTGGATGAGATCGACGTGCGGGCCGATGTGTACGCCCTCGGTGTGGTGCTCTACGAACTACTCGCCGGGAGGCCTCCCTACGACATCGCGAAGCGGCCGGTGTATGAAGCGGCCCGCATCGTGCACGAGGCGGAACCGCGATCGCTCGCCACCGTGAATCCCAAGCTCCGCGGCGATTTGGCCACGATCGTGGCCAAGTGCCTGGAGAAGGAACGGAACCGACGCTACTCGAGCGCCGCGGAGCTCGAAGCCGACCTGGGTCGCTATCTCCGCGGCGAGCCGATCACCGCGAGCCCGCCCGGGCTCATCGACGGGCTGGGGCGTCTGGCCCTTCGGCATCGTCTCGCTGCCGCTGCGGCAGCGGTCAGCCTGACGGCGCTCATGGCCGCCGTTGTCGGGATCTCGATATTCGCCGTCCGAGCCGACCGTGAACGAAAAGCCTCCGATGCCCAGCGGCAGCGGGCCGATGACGCGACCCGTGAGGCGACTCGGCAGCTCTACGTGGCAAACCTGCAGTCGCTGCAGGCAGCGGTCGATTCCAGGAATATCCGCCTCGCACGCCGCCTGTATGCAGATAACCTCGCCATCGTCGGACATCCGCTGCCGCTCGAGATGCGGGTGTTGGGGGCGGGGCTCGACGACGCCCTCGCCGTGCTCGATCTCGGCCATGGGCCTGTGGCTCGCATTCATTACGCCCCAGATGGCGGACGAATAGCCGCCATCGCGGGAGCCCTTCCAGAGATTCCCCGCGCGGATCAGGAGCCGCTGACGCCGGCATTCCGACGAGCCTTGGTCGGCAATACTTCGTGGGGCATCGACCTCCGCAACGAAAAATCATTCTTTTTCGATGTTTCAGCGACTGGCCGCCATGTGGCTGGCCCGGCAGGCGATGCCGAGTGGGTGCGGCTCTGGGAGGCGGCGAACCACGACGTGTCGGGCTTTGAGGAGGCAGCGAGCGGGCGGGGCGTGCCGCTGGCGGTGACAGCGGACGGCCGTCGGCTAGCCGTGCACGCGGTGGACGGCCGTGTGCGGATCGTGGGCACGCAAGGCAGCGACGTGGGAATCGATCTCGACGGGCATCGCGGGCGGCTCATGCGAGCCGCATTCACGGCCGACGGCAGCCGGCTCATCGTGCAGATCTCGAACGCCGTGCTCGGACTCTGGAACGCGGACGATGGCCGCCTGATCCAACGCTGGAACGCGGATGGCCGAAATGTCGACGTCTTCCTCGTCAGTGCGAACGGGGCGAATTGCATCGTCATCGGCTCCTTGAAAGACAGTTCCGGGCAGACAGCTCGGATGTATGCGACGGCCGATGGCAGGGAGTTGGAGACGATCACGATCCCCAAGCCGTGGGCGAACCTCTCGAAGACGAATGTGGCGGTCAGCCCCGACGGCACCCGGCTCGTGACGGCTTCAGAGGATAACGCCCTGCACGTGCGGGATCTCGGGCATGGCTCGAAGGCAGCCTATCTGCGTGGCCATGAAGCCCCCGTCACCGCCGTGGCGTTCAGCGCCGATGGCGCCCAGATCGCCAGCGGATCCGTCAACGGCGCCATCCGCCTCTGGGACGCCCGCACGCTCGTGGCCGAACGGGAGCTTCTGGCTCATGACGGTGCCGTCACGGCGCTGGCGTTTCGGCCAGGCGACGCGACGCTCGCTTCCGGCTCTCTGGACGGCACCGTGCGCACGTGGTCACGCACGCTTGCGGGATCGCTCGCCGACATCACGGCTGCTCGAGGCATCACCGCGGCAGTGTTCAGCCCCGACGGCCGCTGGCTGGCGATTGCGCCGCAGGGAGCCGGGACGATCGAGATTTGGAATCCCCGAACCGTGGAACGGCAGTGCGTGCTCGATGCCACGGGGGCCGTCGTTCACCAGATCGGCTTCGCGCCCGATGGCAGGCGGGTTGCCGCCATCCTCGAATCGGCTGCAGACGATGGCGACGTGCGGGTGTGGAGTCTGGCAGATGGTGAGGCCGAGGCGGTGCTGGCAGGGCACGAGCGGGGTGCCGTCGGGCTCGCCTTCAACACCGACGGAGCAAGGCTGGTGACCACGTCCGGGGATGGCACCGTACGGCTCTGGGAGGTCTCGTCGGGACGGCGGCTGCTGGAAATTCCCTCGGATGTCCCGTTCATGCGGATGGAGGTGGGCGCGGTGCTGGGACTCGGTGGCACTCGGATCGCGTCTTCGACGCAAAGACTCCTGGATACAGAAACGGGCGCCTCCTTCGGGGACCTGCCCTCCCAGGGCAACCTGACGGCCAGGGCAGTCAGCCCGGACGGCGAGTTGTTCGCCAGCGGTGTGGCCAATGGCACGGTGTACGTCTACGAGTTTGCGACTGGCAGATGTGTGGCCAGGCTTGCGGGGCACTCGCTGGCCGTGCGTGCGGCGGCATTCAGCGCCGATGGCACCCGGCTCGCCACGGCATCGACCGATGGCACGGCGCGGCTCTGGGACGTGCGTGCGGCGACGGAGATCCGGGTCTTCAGCGGCCACGAAGCGCCAGTGGAGGAGGTCTTTCTCGCGCCCGATGCCCGGCGGATCGTGACAGCCTCGCGAGACGGCACCGTGCGCATCTGGGATGCCGAGGGCCCGGAATTGTGTCGGCTGCCGGGCCAGCCGGAACGGCCGCAAGCGGTGGCCCTCAGCCCCGACGGCACGCTGCTCGTGGCCGCCGCGGCCGGAGGGGTGGCCCGCATTCATGGCCTGTCGAATGCCGACGTCACTCGAGCCCGGACGGAGAGCGTTGATGACGCGGCAGTGGCGCCGGCCCCGGTTCCGCCAGCGCCCCGAGAAACGCCTCCAGATCGGCCAGGTCCTGCCGGTTGAGCCCGAGCGGCTTCAAGAGCGGCGACTTCACCGGAAACGTGGGGTCGTCGCGCTCGAACGGCTGCCGCTTGAGCGTCGCCATCCCGGCGTTGTACATGTTCAGCACGCCGCGCAGTTGGAACATGCCCGTGTGCATGTAAGGGGCCGTGTGCGTGACATCGCGGAGCGACGGCGTGCGGAATCGGCCCTTGTCGGCGGCATCGTGCGTGACGCCGTATCGACCGAGATCCTCGTTGCTGCGGCCGTGGTAGCTGAGGCCGAGGTCGTGGAAGCGGCCGTCGCTCAGCGTAGGGCCGTGATGGCAGGTGAGGCAGCGGCCCTCGCGGCGGAAGAGATCGAGGCCGAGCACCTCGGCGTCTGAAAGCGCGGCGGCATCGCCCCGCAGGAAGGCGTCGAATCGCGAGCGGCCACCCACGAGCGTCCGCTCGAAGCAGGCGATCGCCTCGACCACCGCTGCGAATTCGAACGGCCGACCGGGAAACGCCTCGGTGTACCACTCGCGATAGCCGGGGTTCGTGGCGACCATGTCGATCACATGCTCGGGCGAGGCCGCCATCTCGTGCGGATTCGCCAGCGCCTCTGCCGCCTGGGCCTCGAGGCTCGCCGCCCGGCCGTCCCAAAAGAATGTGCTTTGGAACGCCGCGTTCAGGACCGTGGGCGCGTTGCGGGCGGGAACAACGCCGTGGGCGATGCTCACCGGACGGCCATCGGCCCACCCGAGGCTTGGCTCGTGGCAGGTGGCGCACGACATCTGTCCGTTCGCCGACAGCCGCGGGTCGAAGAACAAGGCCCGCCCGAGCGCGGCCTTGGATGTGCCGTAGGGATTCTCCGGCGGATGCTCGATCGCCGGCAGGAGGCCGAGCTCGCGCCACTCGACGCCCGCATCGACGTGTGGCGCCGGCCACGCTGCCACCGGGCCGGCATAGGTCTGCCGCAGGCGGCGGGCCAGGGCGGTGCGTTCGGCCGCCGTCCGCTCGGCACGGGGGCGGATCTTTGCCG
>JBMLMS010000329.1:0-1774 GCA_049243925.1 Pirellulales bacterium | reverse complement strand
GAAGTGCTTGTTGCATACATTTCGTCCGTGATCCCGGAACACTTCCTGCAGACCGCCATCGAGCTTGATCCCTTGTCGGATATCGACCAACAGATCGGCCTGAAGACACGTTCGGTGCTTCGGCTCCACAAGCTGGCCACGATTCATCGCACGAGCCTCCCGCGTCTTCTGGGGCGATTGTCCGCAGAGCGATTCACGGATGCGCGGGCTTTGCTTCGCACCTGGCTGACTCTGTGAAGGATTCGTCCCGTGCCGCCCACTGCGGTCGGGCAGCTTCGTGGCGATCACCGCCGTGCCCGAGCCGTCCACGCTCGTGCTCGTCGGCATCGGCGGCGCGCTCGCCTGCTGGGCCGCTCGCCGCCGGCAGGCCGCCCGCCGAAGCGTGTTGCTGTCAAAAGACTGACAGAACGCCAGTCCTCACTCGTTCAAATGCTGGAGCACGCAAACGCCCAGCTTCGCCCTGAAACAGGCTCTCATGAGCCGTGAAGAGCTTTCCTGGCCGCGCGAAGCTGTCAACGCGAAGCCTGCCAGTCTCAAAATCACTCGCAGTGATCAGGATCGCCTTCTCGTCCCCATAGGCTTTGCTGGTGACTTGGCAGAGAACCCAGTCGCCTTTCCCTGCCTCTGCGAGCACGACCGCCGGCCTGAACTTCGCCTGCGAAAGATCAGAAAATGGGAATGGAACGAGAACTACGGACCCTCGCGAAGGTTCGACCACGCGGCATCCTCCTCAGGCCGGTTCCAGTCCTCCGCGAGTGCACTTTCGCTCAAGAGCGTGATTTCATCGACACGAAGTGCCGGCTCTTCATCGAGGATCGTCACGAGCGCTCGTTGGGCTCGCGGCAACTGCACATGCTCTGTCAGCTGCACTCGGCCTTGTTCGTCCACGATTGCTTCCACAGTTCGGATCATGCTCTGAGTATACGCCCACCGCGAGGTGCGATCAATGAAAACAGACCTTTGCAGGAGCCTGCTCAGAGTGCGCGATCGTTCTCGGCAGACATCGGGCAGGCCGCGAGCCATGAGTTTCATTGCACTGATGTTCCGACGCGTCTGACGGGCGACTATCTGCCCGCGAGCGGCACGCAGAGGTTCGTGGCGATCACCGCCGTGCCTGAGGCTTCCACGCTCGTGCTGCTCGGCATCGGCGGCGCGCTCGCACGGTGGCATGAAAGACCATGTCATCAAGAGGTAGGGCATCCTGCTACCGAATAGCAGGTATTTCGCTTTGTCGACGCACCGGTCACGATCATCGGAAGCGTTGCGGGCGAGTGTCCGTGCGCTCGACGGCGAGCATGCATTCAAGAAGTGAGATGTCGTGGCGTTTGATACGATCGATCGAGAGTCGGAATCGGTGAGTGCGACGCTGCCTCGCGCCGATGTTCTCCGCGCATTCATGCCGTCGGTGAGCGACGACATGGTGCCCGAGGTCAGCGCGTGCTTGGGATGGCTGCGGGCGAGCATGCGCATCGGCGTCCCGTTGTTTCTCGCCCTGATGGTGATCGCCGGGGTGCCGGGCGCGTGGTCTGCCGGAATTCAGGAACTCGTCTCCCCGGCCCTCGTGGCTGCGGCTGCGTGCAGCGCATTGGCAACGCTCCTCTTCGCGGCCATTTCTCGCACACTGGACGTTCGCGACCCGCGCGGTGCCGGGCGACAAACCGCCGTCCACGGCACGGTGGCGGTCGCCGCAGGGGCCGTGCTCGTTGGTTCGCTCATGGGCTGGATCACCGCTCCGTCGTGGCTGCTCGTCGCGGGGGCGGCGCTGGCGTGGTTC
>JBMLMS010000328.1:0-5103 GCA_049243925.1 Pirellulales bacterium | reverse complement strand
CCTCTCGGCTTACGCCTCGGGCTTTCGTTGAGAAGGCTTCGGGCTCCCCGTGTCCCGCTCGCCGGCGTAGCTGACCAGCGAAGCCATGGATGGCGCAGCGCAGGCAGGTCCGAGCGAGTGGAGCCCAGGATGGGCGCAGCGAGCGTCCGGCGAGCGGGATCTGGGGAGCCCGAAGCCGGCGCCACGCGGGCAAGCGCCGCGCTGAACCGAACGACGCGGCTAGAATGCTTGAATGACCCCTGACAAGACGCAGGCGATCGTGATCCGGGCGATTCCGTTCGGCGAGACGAGCGCCGTGGTAACGCTGTTCACCCGCGACTACGGCAAGCTGCGGGCTCTGGCAAAGGGAGCGTGGCGTCCGAAGAGCGCGTTCGATGGCGCCCTTGACCTGCTTTCGATCGGTCAGGTACTCGTCCTCCGGAAATCCTCGGATCAGCTCGACCTGCTCACGGAGGCACGGCTCGACCGGCGGTTTCGCGTCGGCGGCAGCGTAGCCGCCGTCCGGGCCAGTATGCAGGTGGCCGAGTTACTCGACGTGCTCACCGCGGACGCCGATCCGCACCCGGAACTGTTCGATGCAGCCACAGCCACGATCTCCGCACTTTCCGACTGGCGTGGGCCCGACGGCCCCGTGCACGCGGCCGTCATCCAGACGGAGCTCGCACTCTTGCGGCTCACCGGGCACGCTCCGGCGCTCGACGCCTGTGCCGAGTGCGCCGCTCCCCTGCCCGTGGCCGGCCGCGTCGCGTTCGGCATGCTCGACGGGGGCACGCTCTGCCCACGGTGTCGGCCGGGCAAGCGGTCGGTGGTGGCGGTGTCGGCCGACGCACTGGCGGCCCTCCGCAAGTTTGCCGTGCTCCGCGAAGCATGGCGATCGATCGATCTGCCCGACCGCGTCGCCGGAGAGCTTCGGGCAATCATGAACACCTATTTCGCAAACCTCCTGGGCCGGCCGCTCCGCGTGGCATCGGGCCGCGTGAGACGGGCTGCGACGGCGGGCATCGTGATGTGCCTGGTGGCGGCCTCGGGCTGCGCGTCGCTTTCGATGCCCAAGATGCCGTGGGCCAAGAAGCAGCCCGCCGCGGAAGGGCAGGTTGCGGGAGAGCTCGGCCAAGACGCCGACTCCGCCGTGATCTCGTCGGAATACGCCCAGGCCGAGACGGAATTCGGCTGGGACTTTTTCAGGGGCGAGAACGTCAAGAAGCGCTGGAAGAAGCTCGTGGGCCGTGGGCCCAATGAACCCGTCGCCCGCGACGCGCTCGCCGAGGCCGACACGCTGTTTCGCGAGGCCAAGTACGCCAAGGCGATCCCGAAATACAAGGTGGCGATCGATCGCTGGCCCGATTCGGTGATCGAAGAAGATGCCATGTGGCAGCTCGCGGAGTGCTGGTTTTTCACCGACCAGTATCCAAAGGCGGAAGACCAGTACGACGAACTGGTGAAGAAATACGCCAACACCCGCTATCTCGACCGGATCGCCCAGCGGCAGTTCGTGATCGCCCAATATTGGATCGCGATCGACCAGAAGCGGCACCTGCCGCTGCTCGTGCCGAACCTCGTCGATCGCAGCCGGCCGCTCTTCGACACCCGTGGCCGCGCCCTCAAAGCCTACGACCACGTGCGGATCAACGACCCGCGCGGCTCGCTCGCCGACGACAGCATCATGGCGCAGGCCAACGCCCACTTCATGGACCGGCAGTGGATGGACGCCGACTACTTCTACGGCCTCTTGCGCACCGAATACCCCGACAGCGACTTCCTCCTCCAGGCCCATCTGCTCGGCCTCCAGGCCAAGCTGCGTGCGTACCAGGGAGACGGCTACGAAGGCGGCGTGCTCGACGAGGCGGAGATTCTCGCCGATCAGATTCTCGTGCAATTTCCTGATCAGCTCGACGCCGAGGAGCAGACACGCGTCGGCAAGACGCGGGCCGAGATTGCCGCTCAGCAGGCCCAACGGCATTGGAAGCGGGCCGAGTTCTACGCGAAGGGCAAGCATTACACGAGCGCCCGGATCTACTACGCCCTCATCGCCCGCGACTATCCGAAGACGCAGCTGGCGCAGGTGTCGCGGGAGAAGCTCAATCTTCTCGCCGGGAAGGAAGACGTCTCCGACAACCCCTTCCCGATGCTCACCCGCGTGCTCAACCCCGACTCGCTCAAGGAGGCCGAACTCGACGCGATGGCCGAGGCCGACGCCGTGATCGCCCGGGGCGACACCTCGGGCGCCGGGGCGCCGATCCGCTGAGCCGGGGAGCTTGCATGGGCCGCACCGTCATCGCCACGCTCGTGCTGGCCTGCCTGGCCATGGCCGGCTGCGCGAGCTACCGCTTCGGCAACAACACGCTCTACGCACCGAACGTGCGCACCGTCTATGTGCCGATGATCCAGTCGGAGAGCTATCGCACCACGCCCGGCGTCGACCTCGGCGAGCGGCTCACGGAGGCCGTCTGTAAGGAGATCGAGAAACGCACGCCATTCAAGGTCGTCGGCGACCCGAATGCCGACAGCGTGCTCACCGCGCGGATCGTGGCGGACACGAAGCGCATGGTGGTGGAGAGCCCCACCGATCAATCGCGGCAGGTGGAGATGAACCTGCAGGTGCTCGTCACCTGGGCCGATCGGGGCGGCTCGGTGCTCGCCTCGGGCCAGGTGCCGTTGCCGGCGGCGAGCGTCGACGTGGGCCAGGCCGCGATGCTCGTGCCCGAATTCGGCCGTTCGGTGGTGAGCACGCAGCAGGAGGGCCTCGTGAAGATGGCCCAGCAGATCGTGGGCCTCATGGAAGAGCCCTGGTAGGACGGTAGATTGCTCTGCATGCCCTCGCATGCCCCCCCCACGCATTGGCGCCTGCGCACCAGATCGCTCGAGTTGCCATCCCCCGGCGGCACGCTGCGCCGGCCGCTCGTAATGGGGATCGTGAACGTCACGCCCGACAGCTTCTCCGACGGCGGCCGGCATGGCTCGGTGGAAGCGGCCGTGGCCCACGGCCTGGCGCTCGTGGCCGAGGGGGCCGACATCCTCGACGTGGGTGGCGAGAGCACGCGGCCCTTTTCCGAGCCTGTGCCACTCGACGAGGAACTCCGCCGCGTGAGCGCGGTGGTGCGCCGACTGGCCGCGGAGACGAGCGTGCCTGTGTCGATCGACACCTCGAAGGCGGTGGTCGCAGCCCGAGCCGTGGAGCTCGGCGCGGAGATCATCAACGACGTCACCGGCCTCGAGGGTGATCCCGACATGCTCGCGGTTGCCCGCGACAGCGGGGCCGGAGTCTGTGCCATGCACATGCGGGGCACGCCGCGTTCGATGCAGGTCGATCCGCGCTACGACGACGTTGTGGCCGAGATCCACGCCTATCTCGCCGCCCGCCGCGATGCCCTCGTCGCCGCCGGCATCCCGCTTGAAAAACTCTGCCTCGACCCCGGCATCGGCTTCGGCAAGACGCACGCCCATAATCGCGCGCTTATGGCTGCAGCCGGGCAGTTTCTCGATCTCGGCGCGCCGATCCTCGTGGGCCACTCCCGCAAGGGCTTCATCGGCAAGTTGCTCGAACAGGCCTTGGGCCGGCCGCCATCCCGCGACGAGCTCGACGCCGCCACGGCCGGCGCCGCCTGCGGCCTGGCGGCCCAGGGCATCCAGATCGTGCGGGTCCACGCCGTGGGCCTCACCCGCGCGGCGCTCGAACTGTTTGCTACGATGTCGGGATGAACACGCTTGCTTCCCAGTGCCGCGACACTGCCACCCGGGCCCGTCAGGCTGCCATCGATCTGGCCTCCGTGCCTGCCGCCGCGAAGGCCGCCGGCCTCCGGGCCGCGGCTGCGAGGATCCGCACCGACGTCGATGCGATTCTCGCTGCCAACGCCCTCGACATCGCCGCAGCGCCGGGGTTTGGCCTCACGGCCGCAGCGATCGACCGGCTCACGCTCGATGCCAAGCGGGTGGAGGGGATCGCCGCGGGCGTCGAGGCCGTGGCGGATCTGCCCGATCCCGTCGGTGAGGTGCTCGAAGAAACGAAGCGGCCGAATGGCCTCATCGTGAAAAAAATCCGCGTGCCGCTGGGCGTGGTGTTTTTCATCTATGAGTCGCGGCCCAACGTCACGGCCGATGCCGCGGCCGTGGCCCTCGCCGCCGGCAACGCGATCATCCTCCGCGGCGGCAAGGAGGCGGCTCACTCGAGCGGCAGAATCGTCGAGAGCATGCGGGCCGCCATCGCCGCCAGCGGGCTGCCGGTGGATTGCGTGCAGCTCGTCGACACGCCCGATCGCGAGGCGGTGGGGGAGTTTCTGAAGATGGACGACCTCATCGACATCGTCATTCCCCGCGGCGGAGAGGCCCTCATCCGCCGCGTCTGCTCCGAGGCGCGGATGCCGGTCCTCAAGCACTTCACCGGCAACTGCCATGTGTACGTGGACAAGGCGGCCGACCTCGCCATGGCGAAGGCGATCACGGTGAATGCGAAGTGCCAGCGGATGGGCGTGTGCAACGCCGCCGAGTCGCTGCTCGTGCACAAGGACGTGGCCCAACGGTTTCTGCCGGAGGTTGCCGGGGCGCTGGCCGACTTCAACGTGGAGATCGTAGGCGACGAGGCCACGCGGCGGCTCGTGCCGGCAGCGGGCCCGGCCACCGAGGCCGACTGGGCCACCGAGTATCTCGGCCCCAAGATCTCCGTGGCGGTGGTGGATTCTGTGGACGCCGCGATCGACCATGTGAACCGCTACGGCTCGCGGCACACCGATTCGATCATCACGGCCGACAGTGCGGCGGCCGATCGCTTTACCGCGCGGGTGGACACGGCCGTGGTGATGGTGAATGCCAGCACACGATTCAACGACGGCGGTGAGCTCGGCCTCGGGGCCGAGATCGGCATCTCCACCGACAAACTCCACGCCCGCGGCCCCTGCGGCACGAAGGAGCTCACGACGTACAAGTTCGTGGTGACGGGCACGGGCCAGGTACGCACATGAGTAGGACAGGCTTCAGCCTGTCATGCCCTGTCGATCGGCAGGCCGTCACTCGCCGAATCCGTCTCGGGGTTGCCCCGTACCGGCTCGCCGGACGTGGGGGGGGGCCGGCCCGGGGGGCGCCCCCGCCGGGGGGGCGGGGGCGGGGGCG
>JBMLMS010000327.1:0-14224 GCA_049243925.1 Pirellulales bacterium | reverse complement strand
GGGCCGCGGCGGCCCAATGCTCCTCGAGCGTTCGCCGACCCCCTCGCCTCCGTCTTCGACGTGCCAAGGGGTCACCAGTCCTGTCAACTGCCGGCCGTTTTCGCAGACAACCTAGTAGGCGAGACCCAAACGCAGCATCAGCGTGTCGTTCAGGTTTTGGTACTGCGGCGGGCCGTCCACGAAGAACAGCTGCCGGGCGAACACATAGCCCACTTCGAAGCTGCCCGAGAGGCCGGTGGGCGTCTGCGGCACGAACTCGGTGCCGAGCGAGATGCGGACGTCGTTGTAGTCGAACGGCGAGATCTGGCCGCTCTGCCGGCGAAACGTCCATGCGCCGCCGCCGTATTCGCCAGCCAGGAAGCCCCACACAGAGTGCTTGCCGAGCTGTGTGAACCGCTTTGCCGCCTTCGGGGCTGGAAAGAAGATGTCGTAGCGAGAGTTGGCGTCGGGGGTCCACGTGACGCCGACGGCCGGGAGCAGCTTCACGAGGTTGCGGTCGAGGTACACGATGCCCGCCTTGCCCACCATCGTCGGCGTGAGCTGCACGGTGCCGATCGCCCGGCCCATGATGCGCCAGCTCTGCGTGACGAGCACGTCCCAGTTGGTGTAGATGCCGAGCCGCACGCCGAGTTCGGCACCGAAGACCGGGGTCATCTGCGGGTTCCAGGCCGTGTCGACGAACACGTCGTAGGTGTTGGGCGGCAGATCGGCGAGCATCGTGGCCGAGGTCTGGGGACCGTCCCAGAGCTGCAGCCCGAATCCCGGCGTCACGAGGAGCGGGGCATGGTTGAGATTCACCTGCGAGTTGTGAAAGAACGGAATCGCGAACGTGGCCGTGGTGTCGAGTTCGTTGACGCCCACGCTCGTGCCCTGACCGTTGCCGAAGAGATACGCCCAACTGCCGCGGGCTCCCTGGTAGAGCCGCATCGTCTGCTGAAACGTGGAGTTCTGCTGCGGGTAGCCGGGCGGAAAGAGCGAGTTTGGCGCACCGGCGGGGTTTTGCGTCTGCACGAGCGATGGGGCGGCGGTGGAGTAGCCCGGGTAGCCGGGCTGGCCGCTGATTGCCGAGGGCGCCTGTGCCGGGGCCCACGTGCCGGGTGAAGGAGACGAGGGAAACACCTGCGGCGCCTGCGGCGCGTATGGATCCCAGGCCGGTGGTGGTGGTGAGAGCGGCGTGCCGAACGAGCCGGCCTGCGCCAGTCGGTCGAGCGACGACGACGCCGGCGACGGCAGAGCGACGGTCTGGGCGCCCGCGCGCGGGGCCGCGTCGAGCGCCAGAAGCGCCATCGACCACGCCAGAATGAAACGCCAGATGCGCACAGCTGCCCTGTCGGAACGTCGCGAAACAGACCGTCTTCCGTGCCGCCCTCACGGTCTTCAAACCGGGGGGTACCAGCCGCGGCAAAGCAGGGTCAAGGTCGCAGGGGATGGCCGATGGGCCGCCCCATCCCGCAGAATGCCAGGATTGTGTGGTTTGCCACGCCCTGACCGGCATGATCGCCATGACTCCAGACCCGATCGATGCCCATGTGCTTCACGCCCAGGCTGGCATCGCCACGTTCGAGCATCTCGACGAGGTCGAGACGACGATGGATCGGGCGCGGGCCCTGGCCGCCGACCCGGCGACACTCCTGCCGGCCCTCGTGGTCGCCGATCGGCAGGTGCGTGGCCGCGGCCGGCGGGGCGCCCGCTGGTGGCAGCCCGATGGGGCGCTCGTGGCGAGCCTCGTGCTCGATGCCGGGGTCGTGGCGGGCAGCCCGATCCGCCCCGCCTGGTCGCTCGCCTGCGGGGTGGCGCTCGCCGAGGCGCTCGGCAGTGTCGAGCCCGGGCTCGCACCGCGCGTGCGCTGGCCCAATGACATCGAGATCGGTGGTGGGAAACTCGCGGGCATTCTCGTGGAGACGGTGTCGGATGGTCGGGTGATCTTCGGCTTCGGCGTCAACACGGCCGGCTCAGCAGCCGACGCACCGGTGGGGATCGGCCGACGGATCGCCACGGTGCCCGACCTCGTCGGCCAGCCGCTGCCGCGCGAGAACCTGCTCGTGGCGTTCGTACCCCGGCTCGTCGGGCTGCTTGCGGGCATGGCTGCCGACGACGGCCTGCTCATCTCACGGTATCGGCCGCTCTGCGGCCTCACCGGCCAGGATGTCACCGTCTATCGGGGCCTGGGAACGGGCGTTGCCGGCGACACCGTGCATGGGCCCTGCCTCGGCATCGATCGCCATGGTGCCCTCGTGCTCGACACGGTCGCCGGACGGTTGCACGTTGCGTCGGGCAGCCTCAGCGACCCGGCGGCGGCGTGGCACGGGGAGGCCGACGCCTGACCGCAGTTCGCTCGGCAACGACGCAGATTTCCCGGCCCCCCGTCGACAGTTGGCGGGCGCGGGTCGTGTAGCCCCAGCCGGCAAACCGCGCGAGCCACTCTGGCAGCTCGGCCGCCCGCGACCATGTGGGCAGCTTGAGCGTGGCGATGATGCCGCGGGGGGGTGTACCGGGCGCCGACACGACCCGTTCGATCGCGTCGAGCGTGCTCTTCGGGTCGATGTTCATGTCGGCCACCACCCAGTCGAATCCGCGGAGCTGCCGAATCTTCACGTCGCGGGCCCGCATCCGCCACTGGGTGAAGTTCGGATGTCGGGCGACCTGGTCATCGACGAGCGCCGGATCGATCCCCGTCACGAGGAGGCCGGCTTCGAGCAGTCGCTGGCAGGCACCTCCCGGCGCCGCGCCAAGTTCGATGGCCCGCTTGCCCGGCTCGAGGGCGAGGGAGAACGTCGCGATCGCTTCGTCGAGTTTGAGCCAGGCACGAGACACTTTGTCGGCGGGCAGGCTGTGGGGATACATGCCGCCCGGCCAGGCTCCAGACGGCGTGTCCGCGACGTGCCAGCCCACCCACCAGCGGTCGGGCCCATCGATCGCGCAGTCGAGCACGAGCGCACCGAGCCGAGTGGGTGCTGCGATGGTCGGCACGAGACCGCGACGAGTTGGATCGAGACCGGCGACGAGCGCCGCGCGGATCACCGCCGGATCGCCCTCCACGCGCGGTTCGCGCGGCCAGACGTGGACGTCGTCCCAGGCATACGCGCCGGTACGGTCGTGCACCGCGCCGACGAGTGTCGCCATGTCGGTGCCCGTCACCTGGCCACACGAATGGACCACGGTTCGGGCGAACACGAGCCCGTCGGGGGTGTGCGGCGCCGCCGGCGTTTCGCCCGCAGGCACACGGAACGTCACCGCGCCCCGCCGCCAGACGGCCCGAGACAGTTCTGGCTGCACCACCTGCTGGCGGGCTACGAGGGCCGTCTCCGCACCCCCCTGGCAGGTGGCGAGCAGAAAGTCGCCGCGGGGCGGGTGCATGGAGCGCATGGAACAGATGGTAGGGGGCTTTCGCCGCGGCGACAGCCACCCTCAAAAAATCAGGCCGGCCCGGGCGCCCAAGGGCCCGGGCCGGCCTTTCTCGTCTGAACAGTCGACGGTTGTACGGTCGACGTGCCCGGCCGGCTATTCGTCATTCCGTCAGTCCCGAAGGCATGGCGGATCAACGAGGCAGGCACGGGCGAAGGACTAGCCGTGGCCCTTCTTCTTCTTGGCAACCTTCTTGGCTGCCTTCTTCTTCTTCTTCGCCATCGATATGGCTCCTTGCCACGAGCGCCCTGACACACACCACACGCCCGATCCCCCGGGCACTCTGTCGAAGGGATCGGACAACGATTCGAAATGTTGTTTGTGAGGCTCTGCGAAGCGTTCCGCCCTGCTGTCGCAGCATCACTGGCAGTGTTGTGATTGATTCCGCCAAGAACTGTCAAGAGAAATCCGAAAAAATTTTTCGGAATTTTTGCGGCGCCTTTCAGGCGACTCTGCCGCCGGTCGTGTCATGCACCGTGTCGGGAGCAGTGCATCGCCACCGTCGAGCGCGTCAGCGGCGGTCTGCGTGCGTGCGTGCCCAGGCCTCGAGAGCGGCGAATTGCACGGCGAACTCCTGCTCCGTGACGCCGAGCGGACTCTTGAAGAAGCAGGCGAGCCACTCGAGCACGCCGCATTCACCCGCGCGGTGGCCGCGTTCGACGAGCCGCACGAGGTCGATCACCAATGGTGCCGCCAGAATCGAGTCGCATCCCTGCCAGATGAACTGGAACGTCATTGGCGTGCCGAGGAAGCCGCGGAAGTGGACATGGTCCCACGCCGTCTTCCAGTCGCCGAGGCTCTGGATGTATTCGATCGACACGTGGGTCTGCGGTGGATAGCCGAGGATCGCGGCCAGCAGGTGATCCTTGCTCTTGACCTTCGCGGCCTTGTTGCGGGGGTCGTCGAGCACCTTGCCGTCCATGTTGCCGAAGATGTTGTGGCCGACCCAGCTCATGACGTCGAGGTTGCGGGCCGCGAACATCGGGGCCAACACGCTCTTGAGGAGCGTCTCGCCGGTCTTGCCGTCGCAGCCGGCATGAGCCGTCTTCTGGTCGCGGGCGAACTGCCGGATGGCCTCCGGCGTGGCCCCGGTCGAGGGCGTGAAATTCACGTAGGACGCCCCGGCCTCGATCGCCGCCAGGGCATAGAGGCTGCTCGCCGGCAGGGGGCACGCAGCGGGGTCGTCGAGGAGCGGCTCGAGATCCTGCCAGGCCGGCGGGATCGGGCGGGCTGCGGGCGGCTCGGTGGAGGCGAGGTTGACGACCACGACATGCCCCACGCCCGCAGCTCCGGCGAAGGCTTCGATGTCGGCCCGCACTCGCGCGATCGCCGCTCGTGGCGTCTCGGCCCGTGCCACGAGCGCCGGGTCGGCGAGCTCGCAGATCTTGTCGCCCGCCGCCACGACGGTGCCTGGCCGCAGCCGGGCTTCGACGGCCGTGAAAAAGGGTTCGGCATCGGCGAGGAGTTCGGGATCGATCGCTCGGCTCTCCACCCACATCCGCCGCGCCTCGTCGGCGAGCCCGCCGGGCCGGATGTCGTGCCCGCCCACGACGATGTCGGCGCACGGCACGAGATCGAGCCGCGTAAACGGATCGAGCTCGGTGACGAGTCCGGTCGAGGGGATCGCCCCGCGGGCGAGCGCCGCAAGGCCGGTCATCACCGTCGTCGCAACGCCACCTTTGGCGCCGATGATCCACAGACCGAGTGACGGGCGAGCCATGTGGCACGACTTTCGACGAGATGAGGAGACGGGGCGTCGGGGCCCCGGCGGGTGGGAATCGACGCGGGCGGTGGTATCATACTTCGCGCACGAACTCCAACCCACGGAACCTCATCAGGGAGCGGCTTCCCCCGCGCATGGGCACACGAAACAGTCTGCAGTTGGCCCGCCGCATGGCGGCGCTCGAACCCTCGGCCACGCTCGCCATGGCGGCCCGCGCCCAGGCACTCGCCGCGTCTGGTGTCGACGTGATCGATCTGTCGGTGGGGGAGCCCGACTTTCCGACACCGCCCCACATCTGCGCGGCGGCCGAGGCCGCGATCCGCGCCGGAAAAACGAAATACACGCCCGCGGCCGGGATTCCCGACCTGCGCAAGGCCGTGGCCGCCGACTATATGCGGCGGTCGGGGCTGGCCGTCACGCCCGCCCAGGTTGTCGTGTCGAACGGCGCCAAACATTCGCTCCACAACGCCTTCATGGCCCTCCTCGACGAGGGCGACGAGGTCGTGGTGCCGGCGCCCTACTGGGTCAGCTATGCCGAGCTCATCAAGCTCTCGGGGGCGAAGCCGGTCCTGATTCCGACCCGGATCGAGGACGACTTCAAGCTTCGGCCGGAGGCCCTGCGTGCCGCCCTCACACCGCGCACGCGGATGCTCCTGCTCTGCTCGCCGAGCAACCCCACAGGCGTTGTCTACACGCCCGACGAACTCGGGGCGCTCGCCGACGTCGCGATCGAGGCCGATCTCGCAGTGATCGCCGACGAGATCTACGATCAGCTCGTGTTCGACGGTCGTCAGTCGCCGTCGTTCCCCACACGCCGGCCCGGTCTCGCCGATCGCACCGTGGTGGTGGCCGGGGTCAGCAAGACCTACTCGATGACCGGCTGGCGGATCGGATGGACGATCTGCCCCGAACCGCTCTCGAAGGCGATCGGCAACCTGCAGAGCCAGGAGACGAGCAATCCGTGCAGCGTGAGCCAGCACGCGGCGCTGGCGGCGCTCACCGGCCCGCAGGCATGCGTGGCCGACATGCGCCGGGCGTTCGAGAAGCGGCGCGACCTCGTGGCCGGCCGGCTGGCGGCGATTCCCGGCGTGCGGCTCCCGGAGATCGGCGGCGCCTTCTATGCCTTCTTCGACATCAAGGCGGCGCTCGCCCGCGGCACGAACGGCATCACGACAAGTGCGGCCTGGTGCGAGAGCCTGCTCGAGAAGGAGCATGTGGCGCTCGTGGCCGGGAGCGCCTTCGGCGCCGAGGGGCACGTGCGGATGTCGTTCGCCGCGGCGGAAGAGAAGCTCACGGCGGGCCTCGACCGCATCGCGAGATTCCTCGGGGCGTGATGCTTTCGTGACCACGCACGCCGGTCCCGCCGCGATCGGCATCGTGCTCGCCGGCGGCGCGTCGAGCCGCATGCAGGTGACGGCTCCGGCTTCTGGCGAGCGTCGTGTCGAGCCGGCCGTGCGCAAGGAATGGCTCGAGATCGGTGGCCGCACGTTCCTGGCGCGGGTGGTCGCGGCGGTCGCTGCCGTGACGAGCCGAACGATCGTCGTGACGGCACCGGGCCGGCCGTTGCCCCCGCTCGCGCACGCGGTCGAGGTCGTCCACGACACCATGCCGAACGCAGGACCGCTCGCAGCGCTCGTCGACGGCCTCCGGGCGATCGGGCCGACCCCTGCCGAGCCCGTCGTCTTCGTGTCGTCGTGCGATCTGCCGCTGCTCGACGCCGCGGTCGTGCGGCTGCTGGTCGAGCGGGCGGCAGCGAGCGGTGCCGACTGGACCGTGCCGGTAGTCGACGAGCACCCCCAGGTGCTCGCGTCGGTCGTGCGGCGCACGCTCATCGGGCCGATCACCGCCTGGCTGGAATCGGGGCGGCGCGACCCGCGCGGACTCCTCGCAACATTGAGGCAGCATGCGGCCATCCGGCTGTGCACGGTCTCGGCGAGCGAGATCGCTGCGGTCGATCCGCGGCTCGACTCGTTTCGCGACATTGACACGCCGGCGGAGCTCGTCGAGATGATCCGGCAATTGGCCTACGGCGGCCGGGGGGGCACGACCTATACTTCGCCCTCATGAAGGCGCGTTCTTTCCGACACTCTGCCGGCGGCCGGCCGCGGCGCGGCGCGGTCTTCTCACTCGCGGCGCTCGCCGTGCTGCTCGGGGGCGTGTGGCTCCTGCCGGGCGTACTCGTGCTCACCGATCTGCGGGATCGGCCGCTCCAGGCGGCGTTCGCCGGCATCGCCGGTACCGCGACGAGCCGGAGCGCCACCTGGAACTGGCTCGGCGGGATCGAATATCGCGACGTCGTGCTTGCCGATCGGACGGGCCGCGCGGTGGTCGCCGTGCCGCGGATCGTGATCGAACGCGGGCTCGCGGCCCTCGTGCTCGATCCGCGGGATCTCGGCACGGTGCGGCTGGTCGGCGGCGACGCCTTCGTCGAAGTGCGACCCGGGGGCAGCACGATCGAAGACCTGCTTGCGCCGTGGCTGGCGACCCTTGCGGAACCGACCGGGGCGGCGGTGTCGTTCGAACTCGAAGTGCTCGACGGTGCGATCGAACTCGTCGATCTCACCCGCCGCGACGCCTGGCGGGTGACCGACCTCGCGGGGGCCGGCCGGGTGATTCACGGCAACGCGGCGGCTGGCTGGGCGATGTCGGGCCGCGTCTTGCATGCCGGCGAGCCGCTCCGGGATCGGGCGGCGCCGGCTTCCGCGCCAGACAAGGGCCCCGTTCGTCTCGACCGGGCGACGATCGCCGCCGCCGCGACGGCCACGCTTGCCCGCGACGGTGGCTGGACGGTGTCGGCAGCTCCCGGAGCGGCTGGCGACGCATGTCGCCCGATCGCCGTGGCGGCGACGCGCGTGCCGCTCGGCATCTCGAGCGTGTGGGCCACGCGTTTCATGGCGCCGTATCTGGCCGACGGCCTGGCCGACGTGCGGCTCGACATGGCAGTGCCGATCGCAGGGGCGCCGCCTGTGGTGGCGGCCGCCGCGGCCGATCGGCAACGCGTCCCGTGGCAGATCGCCGGCACCGTCGGAGTGCGGCAGTTCGCCCTCTGTGCGGCTGACACGCTCGCGGAACTCTTCGTCGTCGAGCAGTGCGAGGCTCCGCTCGACCTGGCCTTCGACGGGGCATCGTTGTCGATCCGCACCTTCAAGGCGTCGTCGCCGTTGTTCAAGGCGGAGGCGTCGGGCCGGATCGGACTGCCGATGCAGGGAGCGTGGGCCTGGGGTGACGCGCTCTTGGCAGACAATTTCGCCATCGCCGCGTCCGTCGATCTCGCGGCGGCCTCCCGCTCGACACCGGGCGGGCTCGAGGTGCGCGAAGACGTCGAGGTGACCGGCGGGCAGCTCGAGCTGACGGCGAGCGCCCGCAGTGACGGGTCGGACCGCGTCCTCGAACTGCAGGCCTCGGCCCGCGACCTCGCCGCCGTGCAGGGCGAGCGGCCGCTGCGGTGGAATCAGCCATTTTCGGCCTGGCTGCGTGGCCGGCGGCGCTCGGCCCCGGACGCGACGTTCGAGATCGAGGAGGCGAAGATCACGTCGAGCGCCGTCGAACTCTCCGCATCGGGCAACGCCGGGGCGCTTGCCATCCAATGGACGGCCGATCTCGAGAAGCTCGTGACGGAGGTGGCCGAGGTGGTCGATGTCGCGGGAATGACGCTCGCGGGCAGCGCCCGCGGGCGGCTCGATCTCGAGGCCACCGGGCAGCCCGGCGCGTCGACGGCCCGGCTGTCCGCGAGCCTGGCACAATTCGCCTGTGTGCTACCACACCGCGCTCCCTGGCGCGACGACGAGATCGTGCTCGAGGCCGAGGGGAGCGGCAGCCTCGTGGCCGGGGCGGCGGTGGTCGATGCCTGCCACGCCGTGATGCGTTCGGGCGATGATTCACTCGAGCTCACGCAGACCGGCGGTGCGCTCGTGAACCTCGCTGCACTCTGGCCGTCGCGGTCTTCCGGTGCCGCGGCCCGGGTCTTGCAGCCGGCGCCGCAGTCGGACGGTGTGTCGGCCGATGTCACGGTGGCTGGAGACCTCGGCCGTTGGCAGGCGCGGCTGGCGGCGCTTCCGGGCGGCTGGCACGCGGACGGCTGGCAGCTCGGGGGGCGGCTCAAAGGATCGGCAGCCCTGGCCATCAAAGAGGAGGGGTGGCAGGTGACCCGGGCCGGCGCAGAAATCGAGAAGCTCACCGCCTCGGGCGCCGGTCGGCAGATCGTGGAGCCGCGGCTCGTCGCCACCGGCGCCGGCATGGTCGATCCGGAGCAGGGCGTGTGCTCGATCTCGTCGGCGGAAGTCCTCACGGCGACGATGTCGCTGCGGACCGGTGGCCTTCTGCTGCGATCCACGGCGATGCCGGCCGCCGCACTCGACCGCGTGCGGGGCAAACTCCAGTGGCAGGCCGACGTGGCCCGGTTCGAAAAGTGGCTCGTGCCGCTCGCTACGGCCGAGGCATGGCCTGCCGCCGGACGCGCCTGGGGCACGCTCGAAGTGATCGACACGCCCACGGGAACGAACCTGCTCGTCGACGCCACGGGCAATCAATTGACCCTCGCCCGCGGCCGTCCGTCCGGCAACGCAGACCGCGTGTGGGTGGAGCCGCGGGCGCGGCTGCTCGTCGAGGTGACCAGGCCCTCCGCCGCCGAGGGCAGCGATCGCCTCGTCGTCAATCGCGTGAGTCTGGATTCGGCCACGTTTGCAATGGCTGCCACCGGCAGCGTCGACGATCTTTCCGCGCGTCGGGTGGCGACGCTCGCCGGCACGGCCACCTACGATTGGGATCTGGTCTCCCGACTGCTGACCCCCGTCACCGGCGGCCGGCTCCGCCTCACGGGCGCGGGTTCTCGTCCGGTGATGGTGCGCGTGCCTCTCGATGCAGTCGCCGAGGCGTTCGCACCGTTGTGGCCGGCAGCGGGGGCGAACCAGGGCGGCAAGCGTGTGGCGTCGGCAAAGCGGCCCGGCGACGTGCCCCTGCCCGGCGACTGGCTCTCGGTCATGCGTGGTCGCGACGACGCCCCGGATGCGCCGCGGGTCGCCCCGGTCACGCTGCCGGTCACTCCGCAGGCGCCTCCGGCCGCCGCATGGCTCGGCAATCTCTCGGCGGAAACGTCGGCTACGTGGGCCGCTGCCGAGATCGATGGGTTTCAGATCGACCCGGGGGCGATGGATGTGCGGCTCTACGAAGGGCAGCTGACCTTCGGCCCCTTCGATCTCGCCGCATCGGGTGGACGCCTGCGCGGGGCTCCCTGGATCAAGCTCCTGCCGCTGCCGGGCGAGCTGGTCGTGCCGCCGGGCCGCGTGATCGACCGCGTGCCACTCTCGGGCCGGTTCTGCGAGGAGTGGATCTCGTGGGTGACGCCGCTCGTGGGCCGCTCGACCCATACGCAGGGCGTGGTGAGCATCGACCTGGCGGGGGCCCGGGTGCCGCTGGCCGACCCGTTCGGCGGGGAGCTCGCCGGGCAGCTCATCTTCGAGAACACGGAGGTCACGCCCGGCGAACGGCTCGGCCCGCTCACCACCCTGATGGTGAAGCTGCAGACGCTCGTCGATCCACGGTTCGCCTTCGGCGACAAGGTGGTGCTCATGCGGGTGCGGCCGGAGCCCGTGCGGATGCAGCTCGCCGACCGGCGGCTGTGGCATGAGGGCCTCGTGATGGAGATGGGACAGCTCGTCGTCCGGTCGTCCGGCAGCGTCGGTGCCGATGGCACGCTCGCGATGGCCGCCGAGGTGTCGCTCCGCGGCGACATCGCCGGTTCGACACCGGTCGTCGGCCAACTGTTGCGCACACCGCTCGTGATTCCGCTCAAGGGCACCGTGGCCCGGCCGCAGTTCGATGCCCGGGCGATCGACCAGATCGTGGGCAGGATCGTGGAGAACACGGCCGAGGCCGTGATCACCGACGGCCTGAGCCGTGGGCTCGAGCAACTCTTCGGCAACCCGCCGCCCGCCGCCCCGCCGCCGTAATTGCCGCGCCGTCGCACCCCCGCAGGATCCGCCGCTCCATGCCCCGCACGAGCCGTTCGAGTGTTCTGCGGTAGGAGAAGTGCTCCACCTCGAGCCGGTGGCGGGGTGAATCGACGTAGCGGATCGGGCCCGGCTCGGCGGCCCGCTGCCGCTGGCGATAGAGCCAGGCTGCCGCCTGCGGTGCGACCCGCGCGGCGCTGGCCATCCGGGCGACGAGCTGGGCCTGCACGTCGGTGATCCCCCACTGGCCGCTGTCGGGCTGGATGAGCCCCACGACGGCGAGATCGTCGTGCGTCGGGTGCAGGAGATTCATGAACAGTCGTGGAACGCCATCGACGACGGCCAGATGCTCCGGAGCGATGAAGGGGTGCTCGATCCGGTAGCCGGTGGCACAGATCACGACGTCGAACGCCGCCCGGCTGCCGTCGGCAAACACGACCTCGTCGCCGGCGAAAGCCGCCACGTCGCCGGACGGTGCGAGCGCCCCGGCGTCGATCCGAGCGAAGAGTTCGTCGTTGACGACAGGGTGGGTTTCGAAGAGCCGATGGTCGGGCCGGCGCAGGCCGTGCCGCCACGGCAGGCCGATGGTGCGGTCGATCATGCGCAGGCTCACCAGCCTGCGCAGCCAGAGCGGCGCCCGCATGGCGAGGAGCCGCTCTCCGCGGACGTCGGCCGGCCGGCCGAGGATGAAGCGGGGCACCACGTGGTAGCCGCGGCGGGTGGAGTGCACCGTGCGGGCGGCGTGGTGCGACACCTCGACGGCGATGTCGCAGCCGGAGTTGCCGCCACCGATCACGAGCACCCGCTTGCCTGCGATGGCCACCGGGTGTGTGGGCGACTTGTAGTCGGCGGCGTGGAGGAACGCGCCGGTGAACGTGCCGGGCACGTCGGGCCAGCGCGGCTCGCGATTATGCCCCGACGCGATCACGACGCCGGCGTAGCGGGTCGTGGTGCCGGCGGAGGTGGTCACGAGCCAGCCGGGCAGGCCGTCACCCGGCCGCTCGATGCGGTCGGCACCCACGCCGAATCGCACGTGCTCGAGCAGTCCGAAGTGGCGGGCATAGCCTTCGAGATAGGCGAGGCACTGGCGGTGATCCGGATAGGCGGGCCACTCGCGCGGCAGCGGATAATTGACGAATTGGGTGAGCCGCTTCGAACTGATGAGGCGGGTCGAGGCGAACACCCGCGCCGACGGCGAGCCAAATCGCCAGTTGCCGCCGAGGCCGTCCTCGCGTTCGATGCACTCCGCCGTGATCCCGACGCCGCGCAGGTTCTTGAGGGCCGTGAGCCCCGACGGGCCGGCTCCGATCACGCACCAGCGGTCGCTCGGGTCAGCAGGCATGGGCAGCGAGCACCTCCGCGAGCCTGGCGAGGTCGCGCGGCTCGTGCAGCCACGACAGGCTCACGCGCACGAGGCTGCCGCCTGCCGGCACGCTCGGCGGCCGGATCGCCGGCACGAAGAAACATTCGTCGAAGAGCTTTTCGGCGAGCTTCACGGCGGCGTGCGGTGCGCCCACGATCACCGGCACGATCTGGGCTTCAGCACTGCCGATGTCGAGGCCGGCGTGCCGCAGCCGCGCGGCGAAGTCTGCGGCTCGGACGATGAGATCGAGGCGTCGGTCGGGCTCTTGCTCCACGAGGGTGATGGCCCGCGTCGCCGCCGCGGCCACCCCGGGCGGATGCGCGGTGGAAAACATCCAGGCTCGCGCCTTGTGCCGCAGCCAGTGGATGAACGTGGCGTTGCCGGCGACGAACCCGCCGGCTGCGCCGAGCGCCTTCGAGAGGGTGCCCACGCGCACGTGGACGCCGTCGGCCGTGGCCGTCTCCTCGACGAGGCCGCTGCCCCGGGCACCGAACACGCCGGTGGCATGGGCCTCGTCGACGAGCAGCATCGCAGAGTGCTTGCGAGCCAGGTCAGAGAGCCCCGCAAGCGGCGCGATCGTACCATCCATCGAGAACAGCGTGTCGGTGACGATCAGACGGCGGCGGGCGTCACGGGCCGTGGTCAAGAGCGCGTCGAGAGCGGCGAGGTCGCGATGGGGAGAGATGCCGATCCGGGCCCGAGAGAGCCGGCAGCCGTCGATGATGCTCGCATGGTTGCGTTCATCGCTGGCGATGAAGTCTTCCGCACCGGCGAGGGCGGCGATCGTGGCAGTGTTGGCCGCATAGCCACTCGGGAAGACGAGCGCCGCCTCGACGCCGAGCAGCCCGGCAAGCGCCCGCTCGAGCGCCTCGTGGGCCTGTGAGTGGCCGCTCACGAGCGGGCTGGCGCCAGCGCCGAAGCCCTCGGCGCATGAACCTTTCGATGCGGCCTTCGTGAGCCGCACGTCGCCTGCATACCCGAGATAGTCGTTGGAGCCGAAGTTGACGAGCGTGCGGCCATCGAGACACACCTCGCCTGCCTGCCGCCCCTCGCGGACGCGGGCGGGGCGTTCGAGGCCCGCGGCACGCAGGGCGTCGATCTCTCCCTCGATCCATGCGAGGGCCTCCGGGAGCGGACCGCCGCTCGGGGCGGCAGTGGGCGCGGACGTGTCGAGTCGGCAGGGCATGCCCGCCATTATGACCGCTGGGCGGCCAGGCGTTCGATCGTGCGAAACTCGGCCGCGGTGACGGGCGTGACCGACAGCCGGCTACCCCGACGCAAAAGTTCCATGCCGGCGAGGGCCTTCACGCCCCGCAGTTCGTCGAGTGGCACCTCACGGGGAAAGACCTGCACGAGTTTCACGTCGACCATCGACCACACGGGGTTCTCAGGCGACGCCTTTGGGTCGTGATAGTCGCTCTTCTTGTCCCATGCGGTCGGATCGGGATAGGCCTCACGAACGACCTCGACGACGCCCGCCACGCCGGGTGGATCAGCATTCGAGTGGTAGAAGAGCGCACGGTCGCCCTGCTTCATCGCCCGGAGAAAGTTGCGTGCCTGGTAGTTGCGCACGCCCTCCCAGTGCGTCGTCTTCCGCGGGCTCTTGGCGAGATCGCGGATCGAAAACACGTCGGGCTCGCTCTTGATCAGCCAGTGTTGCATGCACGTAGGATAGGCTTCAGCCTGTCATGCCTCAACGTGCGCCGGCTCGGGGGCGCCCCCCCACCCCGCCCCCCCCCGTGAACGCGGCCCCCCGGGGCCCCGCCCCCACCCCCCTGCCGCCGC
>JBMLMS010000326.1:0-11907 GCA_049243925.1 Pirellulales bacterium | reverse complement strand
TTCTGGGCCGCGCGGGAAATGCGAAAAGGGCAGCGACCATGGGCGCACCCGGGCGGGGAGGGGAGGAGTGTGCGCCCGCACACTATTGCGGCGACAGACGTGCCGGTCGTGGCGGCGGGCCGAATCGAGCTGCTCCGGCATCTTCGCGAGCAGAGCATCTCACACAACTACTACCGCTACGGCAACCTCGGTCGCCGCGCCAGCGAACCTCGCGGGCGAAGTGGGCATGTCACGCCGTGACATGCGAAGAACCCGTTCATGGCGTGACCGGGCGTATGTGTGCCTACCTTGAGCGCCCCACCGCCAAGGCGTTGGGCGTTCGTCAGCCGACCGCAACGATGTCTTCCAAGGCACCGCTGCTGTCCGCGAAGGCATCGAGCTCGACGCCGACGGCCCGGGCCTGGGCAACCCAGAGGTTCGCGAGCGGTGTGCCTGGCTTGCAGTCGAGATGGAAGCCGGTCTTGAGTCTCCCGCCGCCGCTGCCAGCCACGACGGTCGGTAGCCGCTTGTATTCGTGGCGGGCGCCCTGACCGAGCCCTGAGCCGTAGGTGACGATCGAGTTGTCGAGGAGCGTCGAACCGTCGGGCTCGCGGATCGCATCCATCTTCTGGATGAGGTAGGCGAACTGCTCCACGTGGAATTCGTCGATCTTCCGCAGTTCATCGCTCCAACCGGCATGGGAGAGCAGGTGGTGGCTCTGCGGCTTGTCGGAGACGCCGTCGAAGAGATAAGGCGTGTCCCAGCGTTCTGGTGCCACCATCATCGTGGCCACGCGAGTGAGCCCCACCTGCAGCGCCGCCACCATCATGTCGCTGAAGAGCTTGAGGTAGTCGCCACGGGGAAGATGGGCCACCGACGGCTCCGGCAGCTGCATTTTGTCGAGCTCCGACCGAAGGCCGACGAGCCGGTCCATCTGCTGCTCGATCGCCCGGATCGATTCCAGGTACTCCCCGAGCTTGTGCCGGTCGTCGCTGCCGAGCCGCGCCGAGAGCGAGCGGGCGTCGGCGAGCACGAGGCTCGTGATCCGGTCCGACGGCGCCGTGCCGGCCCCGGCGAACAGCCGCCGGTAGATCGCCTGCGGATCCTTCATGTTGCCGGCGGCATAGTCCGGTCCATACCAGGAGATGCTGTCGTAGTGGATCGACTCCCGGTTGTCGTGGTGGGGATTGCCGTTGAATTCGAGCGAGCGGAACGGCGTGTCGGTGCCGAGCCGCTCGGCGATCACGTGATCGAGCGTGCGGCCCTGGGGCATCCGGCTCGTCTTGTGGGTCCGCGGGTCGATGCCCGAAAGCCAGCAGCAGCCGCACTGCTCGTGCTGGTCGCTGGCGTCGAGCCAGGTCCGATCGAGGTTGGTGACGAGCGTCACCTTGTGGGCGATCGGATCGAGCGGCCGCAGCGTGCGGGTGGAGGTGTGGGCGTGCGGCCCCTGGTAGATGCGTTCCGGATTTTTTTGCTCACCGGGAAAGAACTCCTCGCGGACGACCCCCGTGGGAACGTACCAGTAGACGACCCGCGGAGCGGGCTTCGCTGCGACCGATGCGTGGAGGCTTTCCAGGCTCGGGAGCGTTAGCGCCGCCCCGGACACGCCTCGCAGAAACGTGCGACGTGGAATCGTCATGGTGCCTTCTCCGGGTTGACCTTCGTGAGGAATGGCTCACTGGCGACGACCTGCTTCATGAGGTCGCGGATCTTGTAGCCGCCCGGGGCGGCGGCCGCCACGATGCGGTCGAGGGCGGGGCGGTCGACGGGCACGAGTTCGCGGCCCAGGGCGTATTTGAGCAGGTGGCCGGCGAAGGCGCGGGCAAATCGCTCCTTTTCGACGAGCAGGGCGTCCTTGAACTCCTCCACCGTCGCAAAAGAGATGCGGCCGAACAGCATGCCGCTCGCGTCGATGGGCTGGCCGTGACCATCGGTATCCCGCCAGCGGCCGACGGGGTCGTAGTTTTCCAGGGCGAAGCCGTAAGGATCGATCTTCGCGTGGCAGGCCGAGCAGGCGGCGCTCGAGGCGTGGAGGGCGAACTTCTCGCGGAGCGTGAGTGGCTTTGAATCGGTGCCGGTTGCCGCGACCTTCTCGATGCCCGGCACGTTGCCCGGCGGGGGCGGTGGCGGGTCATTCCAAATGGTCTCGACGACCCACTTTCCGCGGGTGATCGGTTTCGTTTCGGCCGGACCGGAGGTCATCGTCATGATTCCCGCGGTGGTGATCACGCCTCCTTCGCGCTTCGACGTGATGGGCATGCGGTCGAAGCCGAGCGTTTCCGACCAGTTCGGGCCATCGATCGGTGGCGAAATCTTTGCGGCCTTGGTGAGGAATTGCTGCAGCTGCGGCGTGCGGTAGGTGAAGTCGGAGTGGATGAGGTCGAGTACAGGGCGGTTTTCGACGAATACCGTCTCGAAGACGAGCAGGGGCTCGATCATCATGTGCACGCTGCCCCGGTGAGCATGCGACACGATCCCGAAGGTGTGGAAGTCGGAGAAGAGTTTCTTGTCGGGCTCCGACGACGTCAGGTGTTCGACCTTCAGCCACTGCACGCCAAAGGCATCGCAGAATCGCTTCATCCGGCGACTGTTCATCATCCGGTCGGCCTGGGCAGCCAGGACGTCGGGATTGCGGAGGGCGCCCGAGGCGGCTGCCGAGAGCAGCTCGTCGTCCGGGCCGCTGGCCCAGAGGAAGAAGGAAAGCCGGGAGGCGAGTTCGTAGGCGTCGAGCGGCTCGGGAGTAGCGCTCGTGGTCATGCCGTCGCCGAGATACAGGAATCGGGGTGACGCGAGGGCCGCGCTGGTGGCCGCCTTCATGGCGTCGGGAAACGCGGCGCCGGCCTTCAGGCGTTCGTTCGCGAAGGCGACGTAGCGGCCGAGGGTTTCGGCATCGATTTCCCGGCGAAAAGCCCGCGTGAGAAACGGCCGCAGCCGCGCGGCCAGAGCCCGCTCCGCAGGCTCGGTCGCCGGCGGGGCTTTGAACGTGCTCTGCCTGAGGCCGCTGGTGTGTGGGCCGATGTTCGGGCTATTGACGATGGCGCCTGCCAATTCGAGAAACGACTCCATTAAGAGCGGCGTGAGTGACAAGAGGTCGCCGCGATTGTCGAAGCCATTGGCGGCCTTCGGATCCTGCGGAAAGGGCACGACGTTCTCGAGGCGGGGCACGATCAATTGGCCCTTGCCCAGGATGCGGTTCCCGACCTGGAGCTTGTCGGGCATCTTCCCCGTCTCGGGCTGGAAGTAGCCGGAGATGTCGCGGGCCACGCATTCAGGGAGGGCGAAGAGATCGACCTTCAGATCGAGAAGGTCGGTGACGGCGTTGCCGTACTGGAACCGATTCATGCGGCGGATGGGCGTCCGGCCAGGGGGGGCGCGCGTCTTGAGGCTTTCGGCGAACATGGCGTCGAGCTGGCTCACGAGGGCGTCCCGCTCCGCCGTTTCGAGCCGGCCCTCTCCCTCGGGAGGCATTTCGCCATCCTTCACGGCCTCGAGGACCTTGGTGAGCAGGTGGGGATCGGCCTTGAGGTCGGCGGCGGCTGGGAACATCCGCAGGTCGAACTCACCGTTGACCTCGCCATCCTGCCCGTGGCAGCGGATGCAATGGGCCGCAAATACCGCCTCGACCGTCGGCGAAGCGGGGGCCGCATCTGCCTGCCGCCCGGCCGCGGCGATCCAGCCGCAGGCGACGATCGCGACGACAATCGCGGGGGATGGCTTCATTGGCGGGCCGCCGGGTCTGAGGGCACGAAGTTCTTTACGACTTATCGAATCAATTTTATGACCGGCGAGAGTCCTCCCCACGGGAATCGAGGACGAAATTCTGTCAGATTCGGACGCGAGGCCGGGATTCGGCCACCGCGGTTCGGCGGGCATCGAGATGTTTCTCGACGGCTCAGGGGCCAAGGCCCGCGACGCTGTGCGCGTGATTTTCTCGGGAGAGAAGGTACGGCCGGACCAGCGAGCAATGCAGCATGGAAAGGCCTTTTGTATTCGGCTACAACGCCTTGATTGCAAAGTCCGGTCGGGTCGCGAGGTCCGCATGCGGCGCACGAGCATCGAATGCACCTCGGCCATCGCCCGGCTCGAGCTGGGCGGGGCCCTGTCATCTCGTCAGTCGGCGCAGGCGATCGACGTCTTGCGCAGCCTCGCAGTCGGATGGAATGAAATACTGCCGTCGGAATCGGTGCGGGAGACGGCCTGCCGCCTCCTTCGGGTGCATGCTTTGCGAGCGGCCGACGCGATGCAGCTTGCGGCGGCCATCGTCATGGCGGGAGGCCGCACGGCCCAGGCAGGGTTTCTCGCATTCGACGAACGGCTACGAGATGCGGCCGGTCGGGAGGGTTTTTTAGTCGGCCCGTGATCGCAGGCCCGCGGTTACGGCCAAGGGTGACGGGCGGCGTTGAACGCCCCTTCGGCTCACGCCTTGGGCTTCCATGCGGGGAGGCCGATCATGGCTTCGCGCCGCGGCGGAACTCGGAGGGGGAGCGGCCGGTGTGCTGCTGAAACACCTGGCTGAAGTAGGAGTGGCTCGAAAAGCCAAGCTTGCGGCTCACCTGGTCCACCGTGAGCGAATGGTCGGCCAGGAGCCGCTTCGCCTGCCAGATCTTGAGCTGGTTGTGGTAGGCAATGATGCCGGTGCCGAACGCCTTGCGAAACAGCTCCTTGGCGCTCGTCGGGCTCACTCGCAGCTCCCGCGCGATCTCGGCGATCGAGAGACGGTCGTTCACCCGGGCCAGGAGCAGGCGGCGGATCTCGACGGCGAGGTCGTTGTTGGGCGCCGCCGGTCCGTCGTGCTTGCCTTCGAGACGTTGCAGGCAAACGCCCACCAGTGACAGGAGCGCTCCGGTGACGGCGATCGTCTCTCGCGGCTCGATCGCCGTGAGATGGTCCGCGGCAGCCCAGAACGCCCGCTGGAGCTCCTCGTCGTGCGCCGTGCGAAAGAGGTGGATGCCCGCGACGAACGGGGCGAGCCGGCCGCAGCTCTCCGCGACGCCGGTCGCGGCTGGCCAGCGGCCCGGGTGGCCAGTATCCACGAGCAGGCCGAACGTCGCGCCTGTCTGCCGTGAGGGATTCTGCCAGTAATGATCAAGCTCCGGCGCCAAGAGGCAGAAGTCCCCCACCTCCAAGGACTGCTTCCCCTTCGTCGTTTCCAAAATGAGCGGGCCTTGAAGGCAGCCGTGGATGGCGAGGCAGTGATGCCGGTGACGCTGCGTGGAAGTGCGCGGTGGAAAATGCCCCGACACGAACTGCGCGAACGGCGGCGGCGTCGGCCGCACGTAGGCGAGGTAGCTCATGTCGGCCACGAGCTCGGCAGCCGGGGCGGCCGACCGCACGGCTCGACGGCCGGTCGTGAACGAGCCTTTCGTGGCTGGACGATGTCCTCGCATAGGTCGTTCAGTGTGGCGATTTTCCAATGACGGCCACAATGCCCCGAGAGCCATTCGTCCGTTTTTCACAGGGTTTCGGCCGCTGGTGACAGGACGGGCATGGGCCGCGGCCCTATTCTCGGGCTCATGTCCGGAGGGCCAGTATGCGGCGGTGCGGTCGGCGGCTCTCGGGGTGATTCCGGTGCAACGGTCGGCTCGACGGATCCATTCATCACATGCTGCGTTCGTGGGCGGGGACCATCGTGATTGGGAGCGTCGTTGTGGCCGCCGCGGCTGTGGCCGCGCGGGGCGATACGTTTCAGCCTGCCATTGAACCGCTAGTGAATCCCGTGTTTGCGGCCGATGCGCGGCTCGAGTGCGTCTACGAACGCACGGCCGATCTCGAGAGCGGGCTCACGGAAGGGCCGGCCGTCGCGCCCGACGGCAGTATCTACTTCACAGACATGCCTTTTGGCACCAGACACGACACGATCATCAATCGGTTCGAACCCGCCACGAAACGGCTCTCCGTGTTCACCGCGAAGGCGGGGAAGGCGAACGGGCTCACCTTCGATGCGGAAGGGTTCTTGCTCGCGGCCGACGGGGCCGACGGCGGCGGCCGCTGCATCCGGCGGTACGACCTGCGAAGCGGCGCGGCGACGACGGTCGCGGACCGGTTCGCCGGCAAGCGTCTCAACGCCCCCAATGATCTCTGCGTCGATCGGCTCGGCCGGATCTACTTCACCGATCCTTTCTATGCGGGCAACGAAACCCGCGAGCTCGATGAGCGGGCCGTCTACCGCGTGGATCGCGACGGCCGCGTGGTCAAGATCACCCGCGAGGTCGAGATGCCCAACGGCATCGTGCTCGCCCCCGATGAGAAAACGCTCTACGTAGGGGATCACAACAACGGGGGCAACAGGAAGTCGCCGAAGGACCCCGCGCCGCCGCAGGGCGCGATGCGGGTGGTTGCGTTTCCGCTCGACGCCGACGGCCGTGTGGCAGGCCCGCGGCGGACGCTCGTCGATTTCGGCGCGGAGAACGGCCCCGACGGGATCACCGTCGACTCCAGCGGCAACCTTTACATCGCCTGCCGCAGCCTCGCGCGGCCCGGTGTGCTCGTCATCGCATCGGACGGCCAGCGGCTCGCGTTTCTCCAGACCGGGCCGGCGAAACAGTCGGGCGGCTTCGACGACTGGCGCGGAATCCCGAGCAACGTCGAGTTTGGCACCGGGAACGACGCGCACACGCTCTACGTGACGATCGACAAGCGGCTCTGCCGGATCGCGACGCAGACGACCGGCAGCCCGCCGGCGTGGGCAGCTCGACGGGCCCCGGTGCCATCCACGAACTGAATGTCGAACTCAATGTCTGCAGCACACCAGTCCGTGACGCTCAACGCTCCGCATCTTGATCTTGCCGACGATCCCGTCGTCTGTGGCGCGGGCGACTTCACCTACGTCCCCGCCCCGCGGTGGTCGCAGGTGCCCCGCGACCTCGGGATGGTGGAGGTGACGGCGGTGGCGACCGATGCCGAAGGCCGCGTCTATGCGTTCAACCGCGGCCCGCATCCGGTGGTGGTGCTCGAGGCCGACGGGACGCTCATCGGCACCTGGGGCGAGGGAGTGTTCGCCCGGCCTCACGGGATCACGATCGACCACGCTGGCAACGTCTGGTGCACCGACGACCTCGACCACTGCGTGCGGAAGTTCACGCGTGACGGCGAGATGCTCCTCACGCTCGGCACGCCCGGGGTCTTCTCCGATACGGGGGCCACGAGCGTCGATTACCGCGAGGTGCGGCGATCGGCCGGGCCGTTCAACTTCCCGACGAACGTGGCGATCGCGGCCGACGGCGAGATCGTCGTGGCCGACGGCTACGGCAACGCGCGGGTGCACGTGTTCGCCCCCGACGGCCGGCTCGTGCGGTCGTGGGGCGAGCCCGGTCGCGAGCCGGGGCAGTTTCACGCGCCTCACGGTATCGCGATCGACGACGGTGGCCTGGTGTATGTGGCCGACCGCGAGAACAGCCGCATCCAGCGGTTCACGCCGTCAGGCGACCTCGTGGACATCTGGAACGACGTCGCGCGGCCCTGCCAGGTGTTCATCGACGGCCGCGGCATCGTGCATGTCGCCGAACTGGGCTTTCGAGCAGGCCTGTTCCCCGGGGACGTGCCGCAGCCGGGCCAGACGACGGGGGGCCGCGTGAGCCTCTTTACTCGCGAGGGCGATCTGCTCGCCCGCTGGGGCGGCGGCGCCGAGCCCTGCCGGCTGGGCGACTTCTTCGCCCCGCACGACATCGAGGTCGACGCCCGGGGCGACATCTATGTGAGCGAGGTCGTGCACACCGCGGGCATCAAGCGGGGCGTGATCGGCGACGACGCCCACACGCTGCAGAAGTTCGTTCGCGTCGTGCCGCACCATACATCACACCGCGATACACACCGGGAGCCTCGCCAGTCATGAGCCGCACTGCATCCCCCGCCGCGACCGCCGCCACGAACCGCCGCGAACGGATGAACCCGATCGCCGGCCCCGGCCAGGCGCTCGGCCCCGGCGTCGTGCTCCACGGCCTCGTCGGCGCCGAGTGCGGCGCCGTCGATCTCGCCACCGGCATCGCCACCGTCGCGGCGGGAGCGGGGATGCCTGCCCACACGCATCCCTGCACCGAGGCGATGGTCGTGCTCGAAGGGGAGGTGGTAGCCACGGTGGAAGGTCGGCGATACCGCCTGCGGCAGTACGACGCGCTGCATGTGCCGCCGGGCGTCGCGCACGCCGTGGAGAACGCCGGCTCGACGGCCGCCCGCGTGTTCGCCGCGTTTGCCAGTGCTACGCCCGGCCGTGATCTCGTCTCGCTCCCTGATTCACCTGTCGATTCTGACGCACCGCCGCCAGGTGCCCCCGAACGGCTCGCCCGGTTCGACGGCGTGGCCCGCTACGACCTCGCCGACGGGGCCGACTTCCGCGACCTCTTCCAGGGCTTCGCCGGCTGCGAGGGCATCTGCGGCGGCTACGCCCTCTTTGAGCCGGGCAAGAGCCTCCCCTGCCACACGCACGACTATGACGAATCGATCTCGATCATCGTGGGCGAGGCGGTCTGCCAGGTGGCCGGCAACGAATACACGCTCTCCGGCTGCGAGACGGCGCTCGTGCCCAAGTGGCGGCCGCATCGGTTCATCAATCGCAGCGACCGGCCGATGGCCATGATCTGGGTCTACGCCGGCAACACCCCGGACCGCGTGATCGTCGATCAGTGCCTGTGCGACGGCGCCTGCGCCCCGGGTTCTTCCTCCTGACGGTTTCCGCTTTCCTCGAGGTCCATCATGCGTGCCTGGCGGTTCTACGGGTTCAACGACTTCCGTCTCGACGACGTGCCGGAGCCGGCCTGCCCGGCGGCCCACGTGAAGGTGCGGCCGCTCTACGTGCAGCCGAGCGTGACGGAGGCGCAGCTCGCCTACGGCATCCCGACGCTCGCCTTCGACCGGATCAAACGCCGGTTCGAGACGGAGGCGCCCGTACAGCTCTTCGGCCACGAGTTCTGCGCCGAGATCGTGGAGCTGGGGGCCGGCGTGAACGGGAGATACAAGGTGGGCGACCGGGTGGCGGCCCGCGCCAAGCTCCCCTGCCAGAAGTGTTCGCTCTGTGACTCGGGCCGCAGCGCCCTCTGCCGCCGCGGCCCCGTGATCGGCTTCGACCTGCCGGGCTGCTTTTCGGAGCTGGCGATCCTGCCCGAGATCGCGCTCGTAAAGGTGGACGACCGCATCTCCGACAGTGAGGCCGCCTGCCTGCAGTCGCTCTCCGACAGCGTGGCGGCGGTGGAGACGGCTGAGCTGCACATCGGCGACACGATCGTGGTGCTCGGGCAGGGGAGCATGGGCTTGGAATGTATGCAGATCGCGCGGGCGAGCGGGGCCGGGCAGATCATCACCGTGGACGTCCGAGACGAGGCCTGCGCGATCTCGAAGTCGCATGGGGCCGACCATGCCCTGAACGCCACGCAGTGCGACGTCGTGGCAGCGATCCGCGACCTCACCGACGGGGTCGGGGCCGACGTGGTCTTCGAGTGCGCCGGCGGCAGCGCGAAACAGGGCCTCGCCGGCACCCGCACGCTGCTGCAGGCGATCGACGCCGTGCGGAGCGGCGGTAAGATCGTGGGCGTGTCGTGGTTCGGCGGGCCGCTCGAGGTGAACATCGATACGCTGCGGGAACGGAGCCTGCGGTACATTTTCCCCGACATCAGCACACCCGAGCATCTCCAGCACACCGTGCGGCTCGTGGCCACTGGCCGTGTGAAACTCGCCGACACGATTACCCACGTGCTCGACGGGATCGAGCAGGTGCCGCAGGCCTTCGACATCACGGCCAACAAGGGGAAGTACAAGGCGATCAATCCGGCCCAGGTGCGGATGACCGTCTGACGCACGCATGAGCAGCACGACACAGTCCGTTCCCATGCCCGCGCCCTCGGCCACGGTTCCATCGGGCGGCGGGATCACCGCAGTGCAGTGGAAGTCGGGCGCGGCCGCCTGGCTCGGCTGGATGTTCGACGGCCTCGACATGCACCTCTACACGCTCGTGGCGACGCCCTTCGTGGCGGAGCTGTTGGGCGTGGAGGCGAAGCATCCCGACGTGGGCCGGTATGGCTCGTGGATTCAGGCGGCGTTTCTCGTCGGCTGGGCGGTCGGCGGCACCGCCTTCGGCTGGCTCGGCGATCGCCTCGGCCGCAGCCGCACGCTCGTGCTCACGATCCTCACCTACGCCGCCTTCACCGGCCTCTCGTATCTCGCGCAGGCCTGGTGGCAGCTCATGGCCCTGCGGTTCCTGGCGGCGCTCGGTATCGGCGGCGAGTGGGCCGTCGGGGCGGCGCTCCTCGCCGAGACCTGGCCGGCCCGGTGGCGGCCGTGGCTGGCGGCCGTGCTCCAGACGGGCGTGAACGTGGGCGTGATGCTCGCGGGGCTCGCCGTCTATCTGCTCGCGGCCCAGCCGCCGCGGACCGTGTTTCTCGTGGGCATCGTGCCCGCGCTGCTCGTGCTCTGGATTCGGCGGGCCGTGCCGGAGACCGAGGCCTGGCATGAGGCACGGGCCAACGCCTCGCCCGCCGACATGGGCATCCGCCGGCTCTTCGAAGGGAACGTGCTCCCGATCACGCTGCTCACGTCGGCCGTGTGCGCGCTCGTGCTTACCGGCCACTGGGCGTTCATGTTCTGGTGCTCCCAGCACCTCCGCAATCTCCCGGACATCGCCGCCTGGACCGATGCCGAGAAGAGCCAGTTCGTCGGCTCGGCGATGTCCCTCGTGATGCTCGCCTCGATCGCCGGCAACTTCCTGGCTGCGGCGCTCGCCCGCCGGCTCGGCTACCGCACCACGCTCGTCGCCATGTTCCTCGGCTACTTCGCCGCGATGATGGCCACCTACGGCGTCGTCCGCGACCATGTGTCGTCGTTCTGGTGGCTGGGGGCCATGGGCGTGAGCTCGGGAGCGCTCGCGCTCTTCTCGATGTATCTGCCGCCCCTCTTCCCCACGCTCCTGCGGACGACCGGCGCCGGCTTCTGCTTCAACATCGGACGGATCGCCGCCGCGGCGGGCACCGTTTTCTTTGGCCTCTTTTCCCAGGTGGGCGACTATCGACAGGCGCTTCTGTATGCGGGCATGGTATTCCTGCCTGCCGCGGTTCTGGCTCTCCTGCTGCCGGAAGTACGTGGTGCCGTCGGGGACGCGGCCGCCACGGATTGAACGAACGAGTCCCGGAAGAAATGCACGACATGACGCTGCCGAATGATCTGAAGAGCCGCTACGACGCCGATGGCTACGTGGCCAACATCCTCGTGGCCGACGAGGCCACCGTGCTCCGCAACCGCCGCCAGTTCGACGAAGTGGAGGCCCGCGAGGGGCGGGAGAAGTGCCAGCGTGGCCTCTTCGACCCGCACTTCACGATCCCGTTCGTGTGGGAACTGGCGAAGAACCCCGCCGTGCTCGACGCCGTCGAGGCGGTGATCGGGCCCAACATCCTCGTCATGGGGAGCCATTTCTTCTGCAAGTATGGGCCGACCGAGGCGTTCGTCGCCTGGCATCAAGACGTGACCTACTGGGGCCTCGACCCGGCCGTGGCCGTCTCCGCCTGGTATGCGGTGGACGACAGCGACGTCGGCAATGGCTGCCTCCAGGTGATCCCCGGCACGCAGAAGGGAGGCATCCGGGCCCACGGGAAGTCGCCCGATCCTGGGGCGAACCTGCTCAGCATCAACCAGCAGGTGCCCGTCACGCCCGAGGAAGAGAGCCGCGCGGTGGACGTTCAACTGAAGGCGGGGGAGATCTCGCTGCATAACGGGCTGATCGTGCACGGCAGCCAGCCCAATCGGTCGCACCGCCGGCGGTGCGGCCTGGCGATGGTCTATATTCCCACGTCGGTGCGGCAGGCGGGCGACAACTCGTTGGGCACCAAGTGGCGGGCGGTGCTCGTCCGCGGCGAGAACCGGGAACGGCATTTTGCCGACGTGCCCCACCCGTTCCCGGCCAGGTGACTATCGAAAAAGCTATTCACGGAAGCCCGAAGCGTGAGCTGA
>JBMLMS010000325.1:0-1420 GCA_049243925.1 Pirellulales bacterium | reverse complement strand
CCTGTCGGTGTTCGTTGTAGGACAGGCTTCAGCCTGTCGGTGTTCATGACAGGCTAAAGCCTGTCCTACACGCCCGTAGCTATTTGAGCGTCTTGAGCGCCGCAAGCGCGAGCTTCCGCGCCTCCGCATGATCCACGATCGGCTCGGGATAATCGGCCGCCTGCGCCCCGGCCCACTGCCTCACATAGGTCTCATCCGGATCGAACTTCTCCGCCTGGCTCGTCGGATTGAAGATCCGGAAATACGGCGCCGCGTCCGCCCCACAGCCGGCCGCCCACTGCCAGCCGAGCGTGTTGGCGGCGAGGTCCGCGTCGACGAGCGTATCCCAAAACCACTTCGCCCCTTCGAGCCACGAGATGCGCAGATCCTTCACCAAAAAACTCGCCACGATCATCCGCACGCGGTTGTGCATCCAGCCTGTGGCCCACAGCTGCCGCATGCCGGCGTCCACGATCGGAAACCCCGTGCGGCCCCGCTGCCAGGCCCGCAGGCCTACGGGATCGTTGGCCCACGGAAACCGCGCGTAGTCGGCCCGCAAGGGCGCGTCGGTCGTATGCGGGAAGTGGTAGAGCAGGTGATTGGCGAATTCCCGCCAGCCGAGCTCGCGCAGATACACCTCCGGGCTGCCGGTGATCTTCGCGGCCGGTGAACCGCCCACCGCTTCGCGGACCGCATGCCATAGCCGGCGCGGCGAGATCTCGCCGAAGTGGAGGTGGGGCGAAATGGCGCTCGTGCCGTCGTGATCGGGCCGGTCTCGTTCCGTGCCGTAGCCTGTGAGCCCACGGGCGAGAAACCGCTCCATGCGCTTGGCTGCTCCCGCCTCGCCCGGCGTCCAGGTCTCGCGCATCGTGGCCGCCCAGTCGATCGCGGGAAGCAGGCCGAGTGACTCGATTGAGAGGCTCTTCGGAGCCTTTCCGACCGTGCTGATCTTCTTCGGGGCGGCGACCGGCGCGGCGGGCTCATCGCGCGCAAGCAACGACCGCCAGAACGGCGTGAACACCTGGTAGGGCCGGCCCTCCTTCGTGGCCACGTGCATCGGCTCGTAGAGGAGCGCGCCATTGAAGCTCTCGACCTCGAGGCCCTTGGCGGCGAGCGCCTTCTTGATCGCCGTGTCGCGCTTGATCACGGCCGGCTCATAGCGGCGGTTCCACACGACGTGCGTGGCGCCGGTTTCCTTCGCGAGTGCCTCGAGCGCCGCGAGCGACGGGCCGCGACGGATGACGAGCGGCGCGCCAGCCTTCGCGAACGCGGCGGTGAGTTTCTCGAGCGACTGGTGGAGCCACCACCGTGACGCCGCCCCCGGCTCCCACGGGGCTTCTTCCTCGGGCGCCCAGATGAAGACCGGCACCACCGCCCCGCGGGCGGCCGCCGCGGCGAAAGCGGGATTGTCGTCGAGCCGGAGATCGTGCCGCAGCCAGAG
>JBMLMS010000324.1:0-5732 GCA_049243925.1 Pirellulales bacterium | reverse complement strand
GGAGAGGTGGCAGAGTGGTCGAATGCGCGTCTTTGCTAAAGACGTGTCCGGTCAAAAGCTGGACCGCGGGTTCGAATCCCGCCCTCTCCGTTTGGTGCAGAAGCTTGAGAAGAAGGTGCCTTGTTTCCAAGGCTTCCTGAAAAGCGAGTCGTCGTTTCACTCCGTGACTTTGCTGAAACTTTGCTGATGCCCTGCCGCCCCTTGGCGGGTTTGGCGCGGGCGTCGGCCTTCGGTGGCTCGAGATCCATCACGCGGCCTGCATGAGTCCTCGCAGGTAGCCGGCGGCGAACAGGCGGCCGAGCATCTCGTAGCCCGGGGTTTCGTTCGTCTCGCCCGCCATCGACGGCGCATGGTCGGGCCGCACGCTTCCCGCGTAGCCGGCCTCCTTGAGAGCCCGAAACACGGCGGGCATGTCGATCTCGCCGTTGTCGTGCCACGTCTCCACGAAATGCCGGGCCGAGCCGCGCACGTTGCGGGCATGCACGAAGAGGATGTGGCGGGCGAGCCGACGGATGCCGGCGACCACGTCGACCCCGGCTGGATGGAGCGACCCCACGCAGTAGCAGATCCCGTTCGCCGGGCTCGGGGCGAGCTGCACCACCCGTTCGAGTGCCTCGTTGGAGGTGATGATCTGCGGCTGGCCATTCAGCTCGGCAAGCGGGGGATCATCGGGATGCAGGGCGAGCCCCACGCCGCACGCCTCGGCCACCGGCAGCACGTCGTCGAGAAACCTCTTCAGGTTGTCCCAGAGCGTGGCAGCCGTGGTGCGGAGGGCGGGCCGGCCGTCGGCGTCGGTAACGTTGCGGCCCACGTCGGCCAGGTTGAATTCCGTCACGAGCGCCCCGCCGCGCTCCCGGACGGTGGCGCTCGTCCGCTGCCAATCCTCGCCCGGCATCCAGTTGTAACAGGCGATGGACAGGCCGGCCTCGGCCATGTCGCGCAGGAGCGTCTTGAACTGCTCGACCTCGGCGTCGCGCCCAGGCAGCTCGTGCACCATCTTCAGGTGCGGGATCTTCCGCTCGACGATCGCCAGCCGCATGCCAGCGGCCTCGACCATCCGCCTGGCAGCGAGGAGCGGCTGGAGACCGGGCCCCGGGTAGGGGAGCACGATCTCCTCCACTCCCACCTGGGCCGCGAGATACAAGTTCTGTACCGTGAACGGATTCACGATCATCGAGAGTTTCATGATGGCGAGTATAAGTGCCTTTGGTTGCGCATAACAATGACGTCACCGCAGACCGGACTACAATCATCGTCGGCATGGCGAAGCCCCACAAACATCAGATTTTCCTGCTCATCGCGACAGCCGTCGCCGCCGCCGTGGCGTGCGTTGGCCGTGCCGACGACGGCAGCCTCGAGATCGTGAAGGCCCGCTGCCTCGACTGCCACTCCGGCGACGAGGTCCAGGGGGGCATCGACCTGGCCGCGCTCACCGCCGCCGCCGACGTATCGAAGGATTTCGCGGCGTGGCGGAAGGTGCGCGAGGTCGTCGAGGCGAGCCGGATGCCGCCCAAGGAGGCCGAGCCACTCGCCGCCGGCGAGCGCGAGGTGCTCTGCGGCTGGATCGCCCCGCGGATGCGGCTGGCCATCGAGGCCCATGCCGGCGACCCCGGCGTGGTCACGCTCCGGCGGCTCACGAACGCCGAGTACGACGCCACCGTCCGCGACCTCGCCGGCATCGACTTCGGCCTGGCCCGCGACTTCGAGCCCGATGGTGGCGGCGGCGAGGGTTTCTCCAACACCGGCGACGTGCTCTTCGTGAGCCCCCGGCAGTTCGACCGCTATCTCTCCGCGGCCCGGTCGCTCGCCGACCACGCGTCGATCCTGCCCGGCACTGGGATCGTGTTTCATCCGCAGCGGGTGGGCCAGCGCGGGCCGGAGCAGCTCCGCGACCAGGCCCAGCAGGCGATCTACGTCTGGTATCAGAAGGCGGCCACGCCGCACGTGCCCCTCGACGGCGACGACCTCCGCGAGGCCGAGTATCTCCTCGCCTGCTGGAAGCACCGCCACCGTGAGATCACCGGTGCCGCGTCGCTCGACGCGCTCGCCGATGCCGCGGGCCTGTCGCGGCCCTACCTCGCCAACTGGTGGGCGTTTCTCCAGGCCGACGAGCCCGCCTCGCGCTACCTCGACCTGACGCGGCTCGCCTGGCGGGCCCTGCCGCCTCCCGATCCAGCGGCGCCCCAGGCCGTGCCCGAGGCGGCGATCGTCGGCACGCAAGCGATCCAGGCAGAGCGCAAGTCGTGGTACACGCGATTGCCCGAGCGATACGGCGAGTCGACCCAGCGGTCCCAGCAGGACGTCGACGCTCTCCATCCCTCCATCCTGTACACACCGATTTCTGGCCAACAGCACGTGCATATCCTCGTGGGCGATGCGGCCGACGGCAACGAAGGCGATGTCGTCCGACTCTTCGACTTCAAAGTCACGGTGGCCGACAAGCCGCACGGGTATTACGACTGGCTCGTCTCCCGGCGGCAGGAGCTGGAGCAGGCGATCGCAGCCCGGCCCGCGGGCACGGAGCCCGACGCCGCTATGGCTCGCGATCTCGACGTTGTACGGGCCGTGCTCGAGCGGTTTGGCAAGCATCCCCGTGGCCGGGCCGCCGATCCGCGGGAGATCGTGGCGGCGGCCCCGGAGAAGATCACGCTTCCGCTGCCGGCCGGAGCCACCAGGTTTCAGGCGCAGGGCCGCCTCGATCTCGAAGACCCTGACCTTCCGAAAGCCACGGCCCAATGGATGGCCACCGCCAACGACGCGCTCGGGCCGAGCGGTGTGTATGCCAATGAATTCACGGTCTGGCCGCGGCACGGCGCCAAGGGCGGCAAGGCGATGCACGAGTTCGAGCTCATGCGGCGGGCCTTTCCCGCGACCCGCGACTTGCGGCTGGCCGGCATCACCGAAAACCTCCACGGCCCAGCCCAGGATCCGCGGGTCTATTGGCTCTCCGACGAGCAGCTCTTCGCCCTCCTGCCGGAGCCGGAGCGCCTGCGGCACGCGGCGCTCATGACCGACTGGAACACCACCCGCCAGCCCAAGCCATGGCCCGAGCTCCTCGCCGACTGGGACAACCGCCTGCTCGCCCATCTCGACGCCTTCGCCGCGCGGGCCTGGCGCGGCCCGCTCGCCGAGGAGGAGCGGGCTCGGCTGCATGCGATCTACCGGGCCGGGGTCGAGGCGGCGACGGCCGCCGGCACGGAGGGGGGCCGCGAACAGGCCGCCCGCGAGGCCGTCGTGGCGATCCTCTCGGCACCGCGGTTTTTGTTTCGCCTCGAGGAGCAGCGGCCGGGCGAGCAGCGCGTGTCGGCCCATGAGCTCGCGGCGCGATTGAGCTACTTCCTCTGGTCGTCGCTCCCAGACGACCGCCTGCGGCAGGCCGCGGCCGACGGCAGCCTGCTGCAGCCCGACAGGCTTACGGTGGAGGTGAAGCGGATGCTCGCCGACCCGAAGGCCGAGGCGCTGGCGCGGGAGTTTGCGGCGCAGTGGCTGCGGTTTCGCGGTTTCGCCACGAAGGCGCCGCCCGACCGCGAGAAGTTTCCGGAACTCTCGCCCGAACTCCAGGCCGACATGGAGCGCGAGGCGGTGGCGTTTCTCGCCGACATGATTCGCACCGACCGGCCGCTCCGAGAGATCTTCACCGCCGGCCACACGTTCTTGAACGAGCGGCTCGCCGCGCACTACGGAATCCCCGGCGTGGTCGGGCCGGAGTTTCGCCGCGTCGACGTGGCGGCCCACGGCCGCGGCGGCCTGCTCGGCATGGGCGCGGTGCTCGCCTCAGCGTCATACCCCCGCCGCACCAGCCCTGTGCTCCGCGGCAACTGGGTGCTGTCCGCCGTGCTCGGCACGCCCACACCCCCGCCGCCGCCAAACATTCCACCGCTCGACGAGTCTCCCGCTCCGGGCCTCGGCCTCCGCGCCCGGCTCCAGGCGCACCGCGCGAATGCGGCCTGCGCCGTCTGCCACGACCGGATCGATCCGCTCGGCTTCGCGCTCGAGGGCTTCGACGTGCTCGGCCGCCGCCGCGACCGCGACGATGCCGGTGTGCCGGTCGACCTCGTCGCCACGCTCGCCGACGGCACGACATTCGCCGGTTTCGACGGCCTGCGCGACTACCTCGCCCGCAGCAGCGACGCTGTCACGCTGCAGTTTTGCCGCAAGCTCTTGGGCTACGCCGTCGGCCGCGAGACGCTGCCTACCGACCTCCCGCTCCTCGAAGACCTCGGCGGCCGGATCCTCGCCGAAGATGCGGGGATTTCGGCGGCCGTGCTTGGAATCGTGCAGAGCCGGCAGTTCCAAAACCGCCGCGACGACCCCGATCCCGGCACCTGATCCCTGCCTGCCCGAATCGCCGATCTATACTTCGTGGCCCGCGAACCCAGGTCTGCGCTTGCCCGCCTTCCCCGCATCATGAATCCCCGCCCCGCTTCGCCCGTCGCCGTGAGCCGCCGCCGCTTTCTCCGCGGCGCCGGGGCCGTCGTCGGCCTGCCCTGGCTCGAATCGCTCGCCGGGGCGGCCGAGGCCGCTGGCCCGCCGGTGCGGTTTGCGGCACTCTTCATGGGCAACGGCGTGAACACGCACCACTGGGGCGCGACCATGGGCCCCGGCGGCATCGAGTTTGGCAAGACGCTCGCTCCGCTGGCCCCGCATGCCGCGAAGGTGAACTTCTTCCGCGGGCTCTGGAATCCCACGACGGCCGAGGGGCACAACGGCCACTATTCCAAGATGAACGTGCTCTCGGGGCTCGTGGTGAAGCGGACCACCACCGATGTCGAGGTGGGCACCTCGGTCGATCAACTCATGGCGCAGGCCGTGGGCCGCGGCACGCCGCTGCCAAGCATCGTGCTCGGCACGGAAGGGCCTGGCTATAGCACCGATTCGGGCTACACCTCGCTCTATTCGGCCTACGTCTCCTGGAGCAGCCCCACGACACCGGCGCCGAAGGAGATCGTGCCGCGGCAGGCCTTCGATCTCTTGTTCGACGATGGCAGCCGACGGCGGGCCGACGCGAGCGTGCTCGACCTCGTGGCCGACGAGGCGGCCGGCCTCCGCGGCCGCGTGAGCCGCCGCGACCGCATGAAGCTCGACGAATATCTGACGAGCGTCCGTGAGCTCGAGCAGCGGATTGCGCAGTCGGCCGAGGCGAGCCGCCGCGAGACCGATGGCCACGGCTGGCAGCCCGTCGTGACGGCGCCCACGTTCGAGCGGCCTGGCCCCGGCATCCCGCCCGAGGCCCGCACGCATCTCGAGCTGATGTGCGACATTCTCCTCCTCGGCTTCCAGATGGACCGCACCCGCGTGGCCACGCTGATGCTCAACAACGACCTCTCCAACATGAACTTCGGCTTCTTGGGAGGCATCGAGGGCGGCCAGCACGAGCTCAGCCACCATGCGGGCGACGCCCACCGGCTGGAGCAGTATCAGCGGGTGAACCAATACCACATGGAGCTGCTCGCGCGGCTGCTTGCCAAGATGGACGCGACGGTCGAGGGGGAGCGGACGCTGCTCGACAACTCGATGGTGCTCTTCTGCTCGAGCCTCATGGATGGCAACGCCCACGACTCGAAAGAACTGCCGATCCTGCTCGCCGGCGGCGGCGGGGGCACGATCCGCGGCGGGCGGGTGCACGACCTCGCCAGCCAGGAAGACCGCCGCCTCTGCCGCCTGCACCTGGCGATGATGCAGCGGATGGGGATGAAGGTGGCGCGGTTCGGCGACGCCGACACGCCGCTCGA
>JBMLMS010000323.1:7141-8987 GCA_049243925.1 Pirellulales bacterium | reverse complement strand
CGCAGGCAATGCCGAGTGTGCGGGAGCGGGGGGGGCGGGGGCTACTGTCCGGCGTGAGGGTCGGGGGTACCCCGGAGCGGGCTTGGGCGCGATCGCGCCCAAGCCGGTCCAGCGGTCTTGCAACAAACTAGATGGCAGCCGCGGCGGTTTCGCCGGTGCGGATGCGGATCACGTCGGCGAGTTGCGTGACGAAGATCTTGCCGTCGCCCACCTGGCCGGTGCGGGCCGTCGTCATGATCTTGCTGATCACGGTCTGCGCCTCGTCGTCGCCCACCACGACTTCGATCTTCACCTTGGGCAGGAAGTCGACGGAGTACTCGGCCCCACGGTAGGTCTCGGTGTGGCCCTTCTGACGGCCAAAGCCGCGGACTTCGGTCACGGTCATGCCCTTCACGCCCAGGGCGTTGAGGGCGTCTTTCACTTCTTCGAGCTTGAAGTGGCGGATGATGGCTTCGATCTTTTTCATGGCTGATGCTCCAGGGCAGAGGTCTTCGGGGCGGTGTTGGGCTGGTCGCAATGACCTGCCGACGCTTGGAAAGGATGCACATGCCGTGCCGAAACCAGAGCGGGTGTTTTCCGCGGCTTTTCGGGGATCGAGGCGGGAAGGGTGTCGCGCTGCTGGAGCGCCAGCGGCGGCCACGGGCCGGCTTGTCAATCGCCGTAGAGTCGAATTCGTGGTATTTTCAGGCCTTGGATGCCTGTCGCGCCAGCGAGGCGCGGTTCGGCCGGCCTGTCGCACGAAGGAGTCGGAAATGCCCCCGCTCGACCGTCGCCCCCTGCCCCGGCTCTCGCGGCGCACGTTCACCGCCCTGGCGGCAGGGGCCGTGACGGCCTCGGCCACGCCCGCCTTCGCGCGCAGCCGCCGCGTCGGCACCGACGTCATCGTTGGCGAGGGAGCCCATGCGTTCCGGGTGCAGCACCATTTCCCACAGCTGCCCGACCGGTTCACCTGGCAGACCACGCACAACGTCGCCGTCGATGCGGCGGGCAATCTGTATGTGATTCACGAAGGCAACAAAACCAAGAAAGACCACCCGGCGATCTTCGTGTTCGATCCGGCAGGAAAATTCATCCGCGCGTTCGGCAGTGAGTTTCAGGGGGGCGGCCACGGCATCGAGGTCCGCAAGGAGGGCAACGAGGAGTTTCTCTATGTGTGCGGCTACCAGGGCGTGAAGGCGTTCGCAAAGATGACGCCGGAGGGGGAAATCGTCTGGTTTCGCAAGGCTCCGATGGAGTCGGGCGCCTACGCACCGGGCGAAGACGTCTCCACCACGCCCTCCTGGAACCGGCAGGGCTTCCTGCCCACGAACTTCGCCTTTCTCGACGACGGCGGTTTTCTGCTGGCCGACGGCTACGGCTCGTTCAAAATCCACCGCTACGACCGAGATGCGAAGTGGCTGAGTTCGTTCGGCGGAGCCGGCAACGGCAAGGGCACGTTCAACACGCCGCACGGCATCTGGATCGATCGCCGCCCCGCGGCCGACGGCACGAACCGCGAGCCCACGATCGTGGTCTGCGACCGGGCGCACAACACGCTGCAGACGTTCGCCCTCGACGGCACCTACCGCGACACGATTCCCGGCTTCGGGCTGCCCGCAAACATCGACACCTGGCAGGGGCTCATGGTCGTGCCCGAACTGAAGGCCTGCGTGACTCTCCTTGACGACAAGAACCAGCCGGTTGCGAAACTCGGCCGGGCAGTCGAACGGCTCGAAGAAATCAAGAACCTCCGCACCGTGCCAGACCAATGGAAAGACGGCGAGTTCATCCATCCCCACGATGCCTGCTTCACGCCGACGGGCGACCTGTTCGTGGCCGAGTGGGTGGCCACGGGACGGATCACGAA
>JBMLMS010000323.1:0-7041 GCA_049243925.1 Pirellulales bacterium | reverse complement strand
GACCCTTCGAGAAGCACCATGCCCATGCCGTTCGCGCCACTTCGCCTGGCCTCGCTGCTCCTAGCCTCGATCCTGTTGTTGTTCGCGGTCGCTGACCAAGCCGCCCGGGCCGCCGAGGCGAAGAAGCCCGACCCGCCGGCCGCGGCGCCGAAAGAGGCCGACCCGTTCGAGACGGCTCGTGAACTGCTCGCCCCGCGACGTCGGCCGTCGAGCCCGTCATTGCCTCCGAGCACTCTGCCACTCCAGTTCATCGAAGGCGAGCGGATCGCGATCTACGGCAATTCGACCGCCGAGCGAATGAACATTTTCGGGCACTTCGAGGCGCTCCTGCACCAGCGTTTTCCCGACAAGAAACTCGTCGTGCGCAACGTCGCCCGGCCGGCCGACGAAGTTGCCAACCGGCAGCGGGCCGGCGACTACACGAAGCTCGACGATCCCGTGGCCGCCTTCGGCGCCGACACCTACCTGCTCTTCTTTGGATTCAACGAGTCGTTCGCCGGCCCGGGCGGCGTGGAGAAATTCAAGGCCGACTATCTCAATCTGCTCGGTGAACTCGCCGCCAACTATCCGCGCGACGACACGAAAGCCGCACCGCGGTTCGTGATCGTGTCGCCGATCGCAGTCGAGCCGACGGGTGATCCACTGATGCCCGACGCCGACGCCCAAAACAAGGCTCTGGCCCTCTACCGCGACGCCGCCCGCGACATCGCTGCGAAGAAGGGCCTTGCGTTTGTCGACATCTTCGACGCGACCCGAGAGGCGTTTGCGGCCGAGCCTGGCCGCCAGTTCACGATCAACGGCTGCCATGTCAACGAGGCGGGCGACGCACTCCTGGGCAACGTGCTTGACCAGAGGCTGTTCGGAGCCCCGCCGTCGCATCGGCTCGGCGCCGAGGCCTTCGCAACACTGCGTGCCGCCGTGATCGACAAGGCCTGGGTGGCGATGCAAGACCATCGCATGGTGAACGGCTGGTATGTGTACGGCGGCCGCCGCACCTGGGATACCGAGACCTTCCCGCGGGAGTACGTGAAGCTGCGGAACATGGCGGCGGTGCGCGACCGCTACGTGTGGGACATCGCCGCCGGCCGGCCCGTGCCTCCGGTGCCGGACGACTCGCAGACAGGCGACCTGATCGTGCCCCAAACCCGCTTCGGCGAGCCGCGGCAGGCCTACAGCGAAAACGCCGATGGCGGCCCCGTGATCACGTCGCCCGAAGACGTGATCACCACCTGCACGGTTCCCGATGGCTTCGAGATGCGGCTCTTCGCCGACGAGCGGAAATTTCCCGAGATCGCCAAGCCGGTGCAGCTCGCATTCGACTCGAAGGGCCGGCTGTGGGTCTCGACGATGCCGAGCTACCCGCAGTGGCGGCCGGGCGATCCGAAGCCCGCCGACAAGCTCGTGATCCTCGAAGACACAGACGGCGACGAGAAGGCCGACAAGAGCACCGTCTTCTATGACAAGCTCCACTGCCCCACGGGCTTTCAGTTTTTTAACGGCGGCGTGATCGTGGTGGATCAGCCACGAATGCTCTGGCTCAAGGACACCGACGGCGACGACCAAGCGGACGTCGTCGTGCACGTGCTCGATGGCTGGGCCACGGAAGACACGCACCACACGTCCGGTGCCTTCGAGGCGAGCCCGGGCGGCCTGCTGCACATGCTCGAGGGCGTGGCGATGAGCACTGCCGTCGAAACGCCCTGGGGCCCGTTCCGCAACTACGGCTCGTCGGGCGCCTATGTGCTCGACCCCCGCACCTGGAAGCTCACCCACTTCAACACGCCCGGCTACGGCAACCCCTGGTGCTACGTGTTCGACGAATGGGGTCAGGGCATCTGCGGCGACGGCACGGGCGCCGCACAGCATTGGGACACGCCGCTCTCGGGCAAGCAATATGGCGGCCGCAAGGGCATGGGCCCGGTCTTCAACACCGAGGGCATGCGGCCCGTCGTGGGAAGTGAGTTTCTGCACACGCGGCAGTTTCCCGACGATGTGCAAGACCAGTTCATCTACGCCTGCGTGATCAACATGAACGGCATCCCACGCTGGAGGTTTTCCACCGACGGCGGCGGCTTCAAGGGGGAGCGGGTGCGACATGATCCGAGTGATCCAAAGACCCCATACGACCTCATCAAGAGCAGCGACAAGCACTTCCGCCCCGTCGATCCGCAGATCGGCCCCGACGGCGCGCTGTGGTTTGGCGACTGGGCCAACCCGCTCATCGGTCACATGCAATACAGCCAGCGCGACCCAAATCGCGACCACGTGCACGGCCGCATCTACCGGCTCGTCTACAAAAACAAGCCGCTCTTGAAGCCCGAGACCCAGGCCGGCCGATCGATCGACGAGGTGCTCGAGCAGCTGAAGAGCTCCGAATGGCGCACCCGCTACCGGGCCCGCGCCGACCTCCAGGCCCGGCCGCAGGCAGACGTGCTCGCCGCGGCGAATGCTTGGCTCGGCCGCGTCGCCTCCGATCCGGCTGCCGAGCGGCTGGCCACCGAGGTGCTCTGGCTCCAGCAGAGCTTCCATGCGGTCGACGCGGGCCTGCTCACGCGACTGCTCGAATCGCCGGTGCCCGACGCGCGGGCCGCGGCCGCGCGGGTGCTCGCCGACGAGCGCGGCCGGTTTGCCGACGCCGAGCAGCGGCTCATCGCCAAAGCCGTCGATCCGAATTCCCGCGTCCGCTGTGAGGTCGTGCGGGGGTTGAGCTTCTTCGGCACGCCGGCGGCGATGCAGGCCGTCGTCGCGGCGGCGAATGTCGAGCCCTCCGACCGCTTCATCGCCTACACCTGCGATGCCGCCCTCGGGGCCAATATCGACGCCTGGAAGAAGGACTACGAGGCGGGCACGTTCGTCGCCAAGGGCACGCCTGCGTTCGCGATCCTCGAGAGTGTGCTCGGGCTCGATAAGAAGGCGGCCGAGATCAAGCCGCATCTGGCCATTCTGCTCAGTAAGGATCCCAAGAGCGAGGAGGAGCGGAACAAGGCGATGACCTCCCTGGCTGGAATCACGGGGGGCAACGCCGACAACGGCAAGGCCGTGTTCCGCCGCGTGTGTATCAGCTGCCACAAGGTCTACAGCGAGGGGGCGAACCTCGGCCCCGATATGAACGGCGTGGGCAAGCGGCTCGATTCGTACAAACTCGTCGAGTCGATCATCGACCCCAATGCCCAGGTCGACGACAAATATCTCTCCACGCTCGTGGTCACGGACGACGGCCGGAGCATCACCGGACTGCTCGTGAGCGAATCGCCCGAGGAGCTCGTGATCTTCGACGGCAAGGAGCAGAAAAAGATCGCCGTAACCGAGATCGATGAGCGGATGAAACTCAAGCAGAGCAGCATGCCCGAAGGCCTCGCCGCCACGCTCTCGCCCAACGAACTCCTCGACGTCGTCGAGTTCATGCGAACTTTGAAATAAGACAGGCGTACGTTCAGGGCAATCCGGGGAGGCACGGGGGTCGGCGAACGCTCGAGGAGCCTTGGGCCGCCGCGGCCCACGCGACAAGACTTTTGCCGCCCCCGGGCCGGTGAGGTACCTTTTGACATACGTTCAAAGGAGATGTTCATGACCGACCGTTCCATTTCACGCCGCCGATTCCTCGCCACGACGGGCCTCTCGGCCGGTTCGGCTGTCGCCGCACCCTACGTGATCACGTCGAAGGCGCTCGGCGACGCCACCACGCCGCCGGCGAGCGACCGGATCGTGATGGGCGGGATCGGCATCGGCAACATGGGGTCGGGCGACCAGGGTGCCTTCCTGGGGCGTTCCGACGTGCAGTATGTGGCCGTCTGCGACGTGCGCCAGAAGTGGCGCGACGGGGGCAAGGATCGCGTGGATGCCAAGTATGGCAACAAGGACTGCGCGGCCTTCGTCGACTTCCGCGAACTGCTCGCCCGTGACGACATCGACGCCGTCCACATCGCCACACCTGACCAGTGGCACTCCGTGATGACGATCGCCGCCTGCCAGGCTGGAAAAGATGTCTACCTCCAGAAGCCCGAGACGCTCACGCTCCGCGAAGGCCCGCTGATGATCGCCGCGGCCCGCCGCTACGGCCGCGTGGTATCCGGCGGCAGCCAGCGGGTGTTGGAAGACTATCGCACGATCGTCGAGCCCTGCTGGGCCGGCGAGATCGGCACCATTCGGTCGGCGGACCTCAGCATCGGGCCGCCGCCCATGGCCTGCTACCTGCCCGCTCAGCCCACGCCCCCCGACATCGACTGGAATCTGTGGCTCGGCCCCGCACCCTGGGAGCCCTACAACGCGGGCCGCTGCGACGGCAACTTCGGCACCGGCGGCAACAGTTGGCGGTCGTACGTCGACTACTCCGGCGGCAGCATGACCGACTGGGGCGCCCACAACTTCGGTGGCCTGATCTTCGCGACCAACCTGCGCGGGCAGCAGCCGACGAAGATCGTGTATCACCCGCGTTCGGCCGACGGCAAGGACGGCGCCTACGTGACGATCGTCTATCCCACGGGCGTCGAGATCCACTGCAATCGTCCTCAGCATTTGAAGCCCCAGAAACCCTCGATCGCCCATGAGCGTGGCATCCAGATCATGGGCGACGGCGTGGCCACGGCCGCCACGCCCGTGCCTGTCTACAAGGGCCAGGGGGGCATCTACGGCGACTTCGTCGAGTGCGTGAAGACCCGCGAACGGCCGTTCCGCGACATCGAACTGGCTGTGAACACGATGACCGGAATCCACATGCTCGCCATCTCGTTGCGGCTGGAGCGGTCGCTCGCGTGGGATCGGGCCACCCAAGCCTTCACCGGCGACGAAGAAGCCAACTGCCTCCTGGACCGCGCCCGCCGCGAGCCGTGGATCATTTGAGCCCCACCGAACGGAGACCCTCCCATGCCCTTCGACACTGCGACGCTCGACGCCCCGTTCGCGTCGCTCAAAGCCTATGACTGGGGCGCCGATGCCGCAGCCTTCAAGCCGATCGACGACGCCATCGTGGCGACGCAGAGCGACGTTGCCGCCAGGGCCGAGATCGAGCGCCGGCTGATTGCGCTCCTCGGCCCTGATACCTCGCGCGCCTGCAAGGAATACGTCTGCCGCAAGCTCGCCCTGATCGGCACGGCGGCGGCGGTGCCGGCACTCGCGCCGCTGCTTGCCGACGGCGACAACTCGCACATGGCCCGCTTCGCGCTCGAGCGGATGCCGGCTCCGGAAGCGGGCGCTGCCCTCCGCTCGGCCCTCGGTGCCGTCGGAGGCAACCTCAGGATCGGCGTGCTCTCGTCGCTGGCAACCCGGCAAGATGCTGCAGCCGTGCCGACGATAGCGCCCCTGCTGGCCGCAGGAGGCACCACGGCTGTCGCGGCGGCGACGGCCCTCGGCGCGATTCAGACCCCCGAAGCGATCGCGGCGCTCGCGAAGGCCGATCCCCTGGCGGGCGACGCAGTGGCCCGCGCCATCGTCGATGCCCGGCTCGCCTGCGCCGAAGGCCTGCTCCGCCGGGGCAAGCGGGACGAGGCCCGGGCGATCTACGACCAGCTCGCCACGGCGGCGGCAGGAAAGCCGGCGGCCCGGGCGATCGAGCTGGCCGCCACCCGCGGCATCGTTGCCTGCCTCGACACGACCGCCTCCTGACCTTGTGCTCGCCCGAGCCCATTCTTCATTTGATCCTCTCTCGGAGACCATCGATGCGCCGGTTCGTCTTCTGCTTTGCGTTGGGTGGGTGTGCCACGCTCGGCCTGGCCGGCATCGGCGGCGCGGCTGACACCGCGGCCGAGGCCCTAGCCCGTCTCGACCAGCTCGTCGACGCGAACGACGTCCAGGAGCGGGCCATCGCCTACGAGCACATTCGCCGTGGCATGAAGGGCGAGGCGGCGACCGCCCGCTTCGCGGCCCGCCTGTCTGCGCTGCCCGCCGACCGGCAGATCGAACTGCTGAGGGCTCTCGCCGACCGTGGCGACGCCGCAGCACTGCCGGCGATCGCAAAGCTGGCGGAAGGGGGCGACCCGGCGGTGCGATCCGCCGCCCTCCAGGCCATCGGCGGCTTAGGGTCGGGCGAATCCGTCGGGCTGCTCGTGAAGGCACTCGCGGCCACCGACTCCGAGAAAGCTGCGGCACGCCGGGCGCTCGTGATCCTGCGTGGAGACGACGCCACGCGGCAGGTGGTCGCGGCGCTGGCAAGCGCTCCGCCGGCAGTGCGGGCTCACCTGCTCGACATTGTGGCCGACCGTCGGGCTCGTGCGGCGGTGCCGGAGCTCGTGGGCTACGCGGCCGACGCGGATCCCGGCGTTCGGGCGGCCGCCATGCGGGCGCTCGCGAAGCTCGGCGGCCCCGAGCAGGTGCCAGGCATGGTGAAGGGTGTGCTCACGGCAGCCGCGGGGCAGGAACGCACCGACGCCGAGCGGGCCCTTGTCACAGTCTGCACGCAAAGCCCCGGCCACGAGCAGGCCACCGAGTCGTTCCTCTCGATCTTCAAGACGGCGAGCGACGCCGACCGGGAAGTGCTGCTTTCGCCACTGGGGCGGATCGGCGGCCCCGGGGCGATGGCCGTCGTCGATGCCTTGCTCGCCGACACCGATCCGGCGAAGCGCGAGTTCGGCCTCGTGGCCCTGACCCGCTGGCCCGATGCCACAGTGGCGCCGAAGCTGCTCGGCATGGTGGCGAACGCTCCCGATGCCGCCACCCGCGACCGGCTGCTCGGGGCCCTGATCCGCATCGCTCCGCTTCCCGACAACAAGCTCAACGACAATCAAAAGCTCGAGCTTCTCGAAAAGACGATGAAGCTCTGCGAGCAGGATGCCGACCGCGGCAAGGTGATCGAGCGTGCCAACGCGATCCGAACGGTGGAGACGTTTCGGTTCGTCCTCCCCTATCTCGACGAGCCGTCGCTCGCCGAGCCGGCTTGCAAGAGCGTGGTGGAACTGGCCCATCATCAGCAGCTTCGCGACGCCCACAAGGACGACTTCACGAAGGCGCTCGACAAGGTGATCGCGACGACGAAAAACCCCGAGCTCGTCGAGCGGGCCAATCGCTACAAAGAAGGCAAGACCTGGGCGCGAAAGTAGGACAGGCTTC
>JBMLMS010000322.1:0-4664 GCA_049243925.1 Pirellulales bacterium | reverse complement strand
CTCCCGCCACGCTCAAGGGCCGTCCATGAGCATTTGAACGACCAGCTTGAGATTTTTTACCGACGGCGGATCCGCCGCGCTGCAGCCCAGGCCGCGAGTGCCTGGCTCGTCGGCCGGCGCCGTCACGGCAGCTGAAGGGCTGGAAAAAGGACTTTCAAGCTCCGTGCGCTGTGTCTACTCTCTGGCCCGGCTCCAGGCAGTGCGAGCGCCCGGTGATCCATCAGCCAAGGACGACGATATGCCCACGATGCGACATGGACGGTGGCTCCGATCAACCCCGGCCTGTCTGGTCGGGGTGTTGTCCCTGACGGGCGCGATCGCCGTAGGCCAGCCGCCGTCGTTCGGGCCGTCGTCGTCGCAGGCCATGCCCGCGGCCGTAAGCTGGCCGGCGCGGCCGCCGGCGCGGATCTACGTGCTCCCCTTTGCGATCGATCCGGCGCTCCAGCAGCAGCTGCAACAGCAGGCTTCGCTCATTCCCCAGGGCCCGGTGCGGCAGATGATCTCTGCCCGGCCGCGGGTGACCGACATGGTGACGGGGTTCGACCGCAGCCAGCCGCCTGGCGTGGCGATCGCCAAGCTCGTGGCCGACGATCTGGCTCAGGCCGGCTATCCGATCGTGTTTTGGACGAACCCCGGCCCGCCGCCGGCCGACGGCTGGCGGCTCGGCGGGCAGGTGGTGGCGCTCGACGAGGGCAGTGCCGTGGCCCGCAACGCCATCGGCTTCGGGGCCGGCAACAAGAGCATCGGCATCGACGTCGGCATGGCCGATCCAGCGACGGCCAACGGCCAGCCATTCTTCATCCTCGATACATCCGACCGCGGCCGGCTCACCCCCGGCACGGTACCGCTGGCGGCAGTGGCCGGTTTCAATCCCGTGGTCGTGGCCGGCAAGCTCGTGGCATCGAACAGCGGCATCGCCGACATCACGCAGCAGCAGCGTCTGGCAGGCGAGATCGCCGCCGCGGTGTCGCAGGCGATCAATCAACACGTGCCGCCGCAGGCTCGTTGATCAGCCGGGGCCCGAGCGAAGCTCGTGTCTGACAGCGTTTTTGGCTGCCGCGCTACCGCGACATCACCACCGACCGCGGGCGATCCGCTGGAGCGCTTCCGAAGGCCTTGTTCGGCTCCTCTCACCAAGCGGACAGGGGCGAACCATTGGCAGGGCAACCACAGTGATAGAAACTGGGACCATCAGTGGGGGCAGGTCAAGACCGATGCGGCAAGGACGAGATCGCATTGGTCGTCTGTTGTTGGTGGCACTTTTTTCGCCCCCGGGAAAGGAGTTCTGTGAACCGGTCTAGCCGACCCGTCGCATCACCACCGCGGCGTTGTGCCCGCCGAAGGCGAACGACTGCGTGATCGCCGTGTCGATCCGGCACGGGCCGGCCTCGCGGGCGAACCGCAGGTCGCGGATCGGATGCTCGAGGTTGCCGCAGGCGTGGGTTTTCTGATTGGCCAGCGAGAGCGCCGTGACGGCGGCCTCGATGCCGCCGCTGGCCCCGATGCAATGCCCGGTGAGCGATTTCGTGGCGGCGACCAGGGGCCGGGAGCCGAAGAGCCGTTCGATGACCGCCGACTCGACCTCGTCGTTGACCAGCGTGCCCGTGCCGTGGGCGTTGATGTAGTCGATGCCGTCGGTCGTGCAGTCGGCGTCGACGAGCGCCGCGGTGAGCATGTCGGCGATGCGGCGGCCCGAGGGCTCCATCATCATGATGCTGTGGCCGTCGAAGGTCTCCGCGAAGCCGGCGACCTCGGCCAGCGGCCGTGCACCGCGGCGGTGGGCGGCCTCCCACTCCTCGCACACGAGCACCGCCGCGCCGCCCTCGGCGAGCAGGAAGCCGGTGCGGTCGCGATCGAACGGACGATTGGCCCGGGCCGGGTCGGCGCCGGCGCTGGCCAGCGTACGGGCCGCGTCGAACCCGCGGAACATGCCGCCATACGGATCGCCGACATATTCCGCGCCGCCGCAGATGGCCAGATCGACCGCGCCCGAGGCGATCGCCCGATAGGCATGGCCGACGGCCACCGTCCCCGCGGCACAGGCCTGGGCGAAGGTGAGGTTGGGGCCGGTGAGCGACCAGCGGATGCCGACGAGCGCCGAAACGGCATTGGGCATCATCGATGGCACCGCGTAGGGGCTGAAGCGGGCCGGCATCGGCGGCAGCAGCTCCGGGGCGACGCCGTCTTGGAGCAGCGGGCTCATGGCATGGTTGGCGAGGTTGGCCGTGAACGACGTGATGCCGCCCACGCCCGTGCCCATGAAGACGCCGCAGCGATCGGGCGACGGGACGTCGAGGGCGTGGGTTTTCTTCTTCGGATCGACCAGCCGGGCGGCGATGCCCGCGTCGGCGAGTGCCTCGGTCGCGGCCGCGATCGTGAGCATGCCGGTCGTGTCGAGCTGCATCTGTTCGATGCGGTCGATGCCACGGTCTGCCCAGTCGATCGCGGGTAACGGCGCCCAGATGGTGGATGTGGTCGCCGCGTATCGCCGCCAGGCGTCGGGCACCGGGGCGACGGCCGCACGGCCCGCCAGGAGCGCAGCCCAGCACTCAATGGCCGTCGTGCCCAAGGGCGCGATCATGCCGATGCCCGTGATGACCACCCGCCGGCGCGTCATGCCAGCGATTGTCCCTCGACCTGTCGGCTGATGAAGGCGACCACGTCGCCCACGGTCGCCAGCGACAGTGCTTCGGCGTCGTTGATCGCCCTGCCGAACTCGTCCTCGAGGGCCATCACGAGAGTCACCGCATCGAGCGAGTCGGCCCCCAGGTCTTCGCGAATCCGCCGATCGTCCCCGAGCTCGGCGGGTTGCACCTTGAGCACGTTGACGAATGTGTTCTCGACACGTTGGCGAATCTCAGCGGTCGACGGCATGGTGAGAATCCTTGCGGGAAGGCGGGGACGTGCTCGGTGCCGTGGAACCGACTCGCCTGGCATCGTCGCCGTGGGGCGGTCCCGCGGTCAAGAGCTTGCTCCGAGAGGAGGTGCCGGCCAAGGGCTCCGGATGGGCGGCAAAAACGCGGTCGGTCCGCCTTTCGGTCGTGTAGGCTCAGGTGTTCGACCCGAGGCCTGTCCCCGGATCAACCCCAGCGGAGAGAGTCGCGCGTGCACGAACAGCAGACCAGCCAGCCCCGAACCGACGTGCGGATCGCCGCGGTGGGCATCGCCAACCCGCCGGTTCGCATGCCACAGTCGCTGGGCATGGAACTCGTGCGGGCCCACTACGCAGACGTTCTCTCGCCCCGCAGCATGGAGGTGCTCGAAAAAGTCTTCGCGCATCCGAGCATACTCACCCGCTTCATGTCGTTCGAGTCGGAGCTCGACGTCGTCTCCCTCAAAGACGAGGATCCCGACCGGCGGATGGATCGTTTCACCCGCTGGTCGACGGAGTTGTCGCGGCAGGCGGCCGACCGGGCGCTGGCGGCGGCGGGCCTCTCGGCCGACGCCCTCCGCACGATCATCGTGAACACGTGCACCGGCTATATCTGCCCCGGCGTCTCCACCTATCTGCTCGAGGCCATGCGGCTCGACGGCCGCGTGCGGGTTTTCGACGCGGTGGGCAGCGGGTGCGGTGGGGCGCTTCCGAACATCGATCTGGCGGCCCACTCGCTCCACGCGAATCCTGACGGCGTGGCCCTCTCGGTCGCCGTGGAGATCTGCAGCGCCACCTACCAGATGGACAACGACATGAGCCTGCTGATCTCCAACGCCATCTTCGGCGACGGGGCGGCGGCAGCCGTGCTCTGGACCCGGAGGGAGGGCCTGCGAATCGTCGACTCCGCCGGCCGGATCGACACCGCCTTCCGGGAGGACGTCCGCTACGTCTACAAGCAGGGCAAGCTCCACAACAGGCTCGCGGTGCAGCTCCCCAAGGTCGTCGGCACGGTGGTGCCGCCGCTCATCGAAGAGCTGCTCGCCCGCAACGGCCTCACCCGGCGCGACATCCACCACTGGGCCATCCATCCCGGCGGCGATCGCATGGTCGCGGTGCTCGAGAAGGCACTGGAGCTCACTCCGGAGCAGATGGCGCCGACGCGGAAGGTGCTTGAAGCCTACGGCAACATGTCGTCACCGACGGTGCTCTTCGTGCTCAAGGAGCTCATGGAGCAGGGCATCGCGCCCGGCGAGCGGGTGCTTCTCACGGCCTACGGCGCAGGGATGTCGGCCTACGCCTGCCTGCTCGAGGCGTAGGATGCGGAGGGCATGGCGGAATAATCACGCCTCCATGGCTACGGTGCCGTCGGTCATGCGGGCAGCTTCGCCGCGAGCCAGGCCTTGTAGCCGCCCACGATGTCGTGCACGTGGGCGCGACCGAGTTTCTGGAGCAGGCTGGCGGCGATCGCGGAGCGGTAGCCTCCCTCGCAGTGCACGGCCACGGGCTTTCCGGAGGGAATCTCGCCGATCCGCTCGTCGAGATGCGTGAGCGGGATGTTCAGGGCGCCGGCGATGTGGCCACCCGCATGCTCCGCCTCGCTCCGCACGTCGACCACGATCGGCGCCGCTCCGGCATCGGGCCGCTTGCCTGCGAGCCATTCGGCGAGAGCCGGCGCGGTGATCCGCTCCGTCCGCTCGACGAGATCGTCGCGACTGGCCAGCGCGCTCATCCCGCCGGCGAGGTAGCCGGCCACGTTGTCGAAGCCGATGCGGCCGAGTCGCATCACGGC
>JBMLMS010000321.1:0-1455 GCA_049243925.1 Pirellulales bacterium | reverse complement strand
CGGCCCCGTCGCTCGAACAGCAATTGCAGGAGGCCGAGGAGCGGGCGCTCCGCATTCACGCGGAACTCGAAAACTTCCGCAAGCGGGCCCGACGTGAATACGACGACGCCCAGCGCTATCGAGAGATTGACCTGCTCCGCGATCTGCTGCCTGTGCTCGACACGGTGCTGCGAGCCATCGAAGCCGCGGAAAAGACGGGCGACGTCGAGAGCTTGAAGGCCGGCTTCAAAATGACCGCCCAGCAGATCGAGAAGGTGCTCGACGCCCATGGCTGCAAGACGATCGACACGGTGGGCCACGCCTTCGACCCCGCCGTCCACGACGCGATTCTGCAGCAGACCGTGCCGGACGCGGTGCCGGGCACGGTCGTGGGGACGGCGAGCCGTGGATATCGGCTCCACGACCGCGTTGTGCGGCCCGCCCAGGTGATCGTCGCCAAACAGGAGTAGCACTCATGCCGACATACGACTACGTCTGCGACGGCTGCGGCCACGCGTTCGAACTCTTTCAGTCGATGACCGATCCGGTCAAGAAGACCTGTCCGAAGTGCAGCAAGAAGAAGCTCCGCCGGCTGATCGGCGCAGGAGGGGCGATCGTGTTCAAGGGCTCGGGCTTCTACAAGACCGACTATCGCAGCGAGTCGTACAAGAAGGGCGCCGCGGCCGATTCGGGCGGGAAGTCCGACGGGGCGAAGGGCGGCGGCGAGAAGAAGTCGGAACCCAAGGGCGGAGGCGAGGGCTGAACGATGCCACGGTGCCCCGTCTGTGACGCCAGCGTGGATCTCGAGAAGACGCCGACGGTGCCCTTCTGCAGCGACCGCTGCCGGCTCATCGATCTGGGTCGCTGGCTCGACGAGGCGTACGCCGTGCCGGAAGAGAAGCGGCCCGCCGGCGACGACGAGGCCGAAGAGTAGGTGCAGACTGGCAGTCTGCACACCGCCGCGTTCCCGTAGGTGCAGACTGGCAGTCTGCACACCGCCGCGTTCCTGTAGGTGCAGACTGGCAGTCTGCACACCGCCGCGTTCCGCAGAGTACCGCTCTGCGGCTCCAGCGCCTTTTCCTTATACTCTCAGCCTCACGAATTTCGCCCCCCGTTCCCAGAGACCGTCATGCCCCAGGACACCACGCCGACACACGATCACGGCCGGATCATTCACGAGATTCTCTGGAGCGAGGCGCTGCCGTGGTGGCTCTTATTTCGGGCTGCGGGGGCGGCGTTCGCTCCAACCGTCATTCTGCTCGCGCTCTGCGGCGGCCTGTCCACGTGGGCCGGCTGGTCGATCGCCGACAGCCTGCAGCTGGCCGGTGCGGACCCTGCGGCCGACGCGATTTTCGATGCCTCGCTCGGTGGTGGACCGGTCATTCCCGGACCGGATGGTTCGAACATGACAGCGGCCCTCACGCCGAGCCGCCGGGCACTCCCCGCCCTGCGGACCGCGTGGAATTGGCTCCCGAG
>JBMLMS010000320.1:0-1469 GCA_049243925.1 Pirellulales bacterium | reverse complement strand
TCGAGTTTGCCCTGGGCTGTGAGTGGCCAGCGGTCGACGCGAAAAAAGCTGACGGGCACCGAAAGCGGCTCCAGGCGGGCGGCGGCCCAGGCGGCCAAGGCCTCCGCGCCGGGATCAACGGCGCTTGGGCGGAGTTCGTAGAACGCCACGGGCACCTGGCCCTCGCGCTCGTCCGAGGCCCCCACCACCGCGGCGGTCGCCACGCCGGGATGCGAGCGGAGCGCGTCCTCCACCATCGCCGGGGCCACCTTAAACCCCCCGCGCGAGATCATGTCCTTCTGCCTGCCCGCGAACCAGAGGAAGCCATCTTCGTCGGTCGAGGCCAGGTCCTCGGTGTCGAGCCAGCCCGACCTGAGCATCCGATGCGTGGCCAGCGTGTCGTTCCAGTAGCCGACCATCATGTCGGGGGTGCGCACGAGAACCCGTCCCACCTCGCCCGGAGCGGTGTCGGCGCCGCTATCGGTCACCACCCGAACCGCGACGCCCATCATCGCCTGCCCGATCGACCCCGGCTTGGAAAGGCCGTGCGGCGGGCTGATGCAATAAAAGCCCGTTTCCGTCATGCCGCAGATTTCGAGCAACGGCTTGCGCACCACATCTGCCATCAGCGCATGGACTGCAGCCGGGCACGTGTCACCACCCACGATCCAGTATCGCAGTCGGCTGAAATCGGCCGCCCGCGCCGAGGCGTGCTCGAGAAGGTCGCGTGTCAGGGCGGGGGGCGTGAGCAGATACGTGGGCCGCGAGACCGCGTGGGCCTGCCAAAAGGACCCTGCGTCGTGGCGCTCCAGGAGCGTGATGCTGCCCCCGACACAGAGCATCGGCATCAGCTGGCTGAGCATGAACACCGGCCGGCCGATGCTCACGCACGCCAGCGTGGCATCGTCGGCCGTAAGCGTCAGTTCGTCGATGAACAGCCGCACGCGGTGAGCCATGCGATCCTGGGTGTGGGCCACACCCTTGGGCCGCGACGTGGTCCCTGACGTGTAGACCAACAGCCCGATCGGATCCGCCGCCAGTCCCCGGGGCATTGCCGGCGTCGCGGCGGGGCCGGCGAGCAGGTGCCCAAACGGCACAGCGCCCGCAGGCGGCTCGTCCGGGACATCGCCGCAGAGCACAACAGCGTCGAGTTGATCACGGGCCTCCGCTGCCACGGCACCGAGCAATGCCGGCGACGTGACGAGCATGCGGGCGCCGCTGTGCCTGAGGATGTACTCCAACTGCGGCGGGGCGAACGTGGGAGACAGTGGCACGGCGATGAGGCCGGCCTTCGCGGAGGCGAGGATCGAGATCGCCAGTTCCACGCCGTTGGGCAGCAGGAAAGCCACGCGATCCTGGCCGGTCAGTCCCAGCGATATGAAGCCGTGGGCGACCCGGGCGACGCGATCGGCAAGCTCGGCATACGAAAGCGATCCGGCGGAGGTGTGGATCGCGACGGCGTGCGGCGATCTCGCCGCCGCATCGTCGAG